>NZ_JBNCAB010000039.1:0-66086 GCF_049805555.1 Burkholderia sp. DN3021
GCGCGTGGCTGCTCGCGCGCACGTCGGCGCGCGCGCGCATCCGGCGCCGCGTCGCCGGCCACGCGTCGCTCGTCCGCTCGCTCGACGGGCTGCCCTGTGTGCTGCTGCCCGATGCGCGCCCGTATGCGGGCTGGTTCGACGGCCTCGGTTGCCGCACGCTCGCCGATCTGCGCCGCCTGCCGCGCGCGGGGCTGCAGCGCCGCTGCGGTCCCGCGCTGCTGGCCGCGCTCGATCGTGCATACGGCGAAGCGGTCGAGCCGCTTGCGTGGATGGCGGTGCCGCCCGTGTTCGACGTGCGGCTCGAATTGCCGGAGCGCGTCGAATACGCGGAAGCCGTGCTGTTCGCCGCGCGCCGGCTCGTCGTGCAGCTCTGCGGCTGGCTGGCCGCGCGGCAACTGTCGCTGGCCGCGATGACGTTCGATCTCGAGCACGAGCGCGGCCGCCAGGCCGTGCCGCCGACGCCGCTCGAACTCGCGTTCGCCGCGCCCGTACGCGACGAGGCGCACTTCATGCGGCTGCTCGGCGAGCGGCTCGCGCGCGTCGAGTTGCCGGCCGCGGTGATCGCGGTGCGCCTGAAGGCCACGCGCGTCGAATCGGTCGCGCCGCCGGCCGACGATCTGTTTCCCGAGCCGGGCGGCACGCGCGAGACGCGCGCGCGGCTGTTCGAGTTGCTGGTCGCGCGGCTCGGCGCGGAGAACGTGCTGCGCGCGGCGCCCGTCGCCGATCACCGGCCCGAAGCCGCGAACCGCTGGCTGCCGTTCGATGCGCAGGCCGGCAAGCCGGCCGCTGGTCCGCCGGCCGTGCCGCCGCGTCCCGCGTGGCTGCTGGCCGAGCCGCTGCCGTTGCTGATGCGCGGGGAGCGGCCGGTATTTCATACGCCGCTCAGGATGATGTCGTCGGCGGAACGGATCGAGGCCGGGTGGTTCGATGGTCAATTGGCCGCGCGCGATTACTACGTTGCGCAGGGCGAAGAGGGGGCGTGCTACTGGGTATTCAGGGAGCGGACGAGCAGTCGGTCGGCTCCGCACTGGTTTCTGCACGGCCTGTTCGGGTGAGCGGTGATGGCTGCGCAATACCAGTTTCTTCCCGACTACGCGGAGTTGTTCTGCCGCTCGAACTTTTCGTTCCTGCATGGCGCGTCGCATGCGGAGGAACTGGTCGAGCGCGCGTTCGAGCTCGGCTATCGCGGGATCGCGATCACCGACGAATGCTCGCTCGCAGGCGCGCCGCGCATGCATGTCGAGGCGAAGGCGAAAGGGCTGCCGCTCGTCATCGGTTCGTATTTCGAAGTCACACCGGATGAAGTCGCACCTGGCCACGATCCGGGCCCCGGCGCGTTCGGACTCGTGCTGCTCGCGCAGAACCGCGAGGGTTACGGCAACCTGTCCGAGCTGATTTCGTGGCGGCGGATGGCATCGCCGAAGGGCACGTATCGACTGACGTCGAGGATGCTGTCGGTGCCGCCCGAGGCGTTTGCACACTTGCGCGGAATGCCCGACTGCTTCGCGATTCTCGTGCCCGCGTATCCGGTGCGTGCGGACGTACTCGATGCGCAGGTCGCATGGTTTCGCGCGACATTCGGCGAGCGTGCGCGGCTGGGGCTCGTGCAGTTGCAGCGCGCGCTGGACGGTGCGCAACGCGAGGAGATTCGTGCGGCCGGCGCGCGGCGTGGGGTGCGCATCGTTGCGCTTGGCGACGTGACGATGCACCGGCGGTCATGCAAGCCGCTGCAGGACGTGATGACGGCGATCCGGATCGGGATGCCGGTCTCGGAATGCGGCTATGCGCTCGCGCCGAACGCGGAGCAGCATCTGCGCAGGCGACAGCGAATCGCAGAACTGTTCTCGCCGGACGAGATCGCGCAGACGTGCGCGATTCTCGATGCGTGTCATTTCGAACTCGATTCGCTGCGCTACGAGTATCCCGACGAGATCGTGCCGAAGGGGCTCACGCCGACGAGCTATCTGGAGCAGGAAACCAGGGCAGGGGCGGCCGGGCGCTATCCGCAGGGTATTCCGGAGAAAGTGGCGAAGCAGATCCGGTATGAACTCGACCTGATCGCGAAGCTGAACTACGAACCGTTCTTCCTGACCGTCTACGACATCGTCAAATACGCGCGCAGCCAGAACATCCTGTGCCAGGGCCGGGGCTCGGCCGCGAACTCGGTCGTCTGTTACTGCCTCGGCATCACCGAAGTGAATCCCGATCAGAGCACGATGCTGTTCGAGCGTTTCATCAGCGAGGAACGCGGCGAGCCGCCCGACATCGACGTCGACTTCGAGCATCAGCGTCGGGAAGAAGTGATCCAGCATATCTACGAAAAATACGGACACGATCGCGCCGCGCTCGCCGCCGCCGTATCGACGTATCGCCCGCGCGGCGTGCTGCGCGAAACCGGCAAGGCGCTCGGCGTCGATCCGATGCTGGTCGATCGCGTTGCGAAAGGGCACCGCTGGTTCGACGGCAGCCGCGATCTGCTGCAGAAGTTCGCGACGACCGGGCTCGATCCCGAAACGCCGCTGATTCGCGCATGGGCCGAACTGGCGGGGCGATTGCTCAATTTTCCGCGCCACCTGTCGCAGCACTCCGGCGGCTTCGTGATCAGCCGCGGCAAGCTCACGCGGCTCGTGCCGGTCGAGAACGCGGCGATGGACGGGCGGCGCGTGATCCAGTGGGATAAAGACGATCTCGAGGCGCTCGGACTGATGAAGGTCGACGTGCTGGCACTCGGCATGCTGTCGGCGCTGCATCGCGCATTCGACATGCGCACCGCGTGGCGCGGGCCGCCGGAGCCGGGCGGCGAGCCATTCACGCTGAAACACATTCCGCAGGATGATGAAGCGACCTACGACATGATCTGCCGCGCCGACACGGTCGGCGTGTTCCAGATCGAATCGCGCGCGCAGATGTCGATGCTGCCGCGCCTGCGGCCGCGCAATTATTACGATCTGGTGATCGAGGTGGCGATCGTGCGGCCGGGGCCGATTCAGGGCGGAGCGGTGCATCCCTATCTGAAGCGGAGGCAGGGCATCGAAAAGGTCAGTTACCCGAAGGAAGATCTGAAGCCCGCGCTCGAACGCACGCAGGGTGTGCCGATCTTCCAGGAGCAGGTGATGCAGGTCGCGATGATCGCGGCCGGCTTCACGCCCGGCGAAGCCGACCAGTTGCGTCGCGCGATGGCCGCGTGGAAGCGCAAGGGCAATCTGGAGCAATATCACCGCAAGATCGTCGACGGGATGCGCGAGCGCGACTATCCGCCCGAATTCGCCGAACAGATCTTCGAGCAGATCAAGGGCTTCGGCGATTACGGTTTCCCCGAAAGCCACGCGGCGAGCTTCGCGAAGCTCGCCTACGCCAGCAGCTGGCTCAAATGCCACGAACCGGCGATCTTTCTCGCCGCATTGCTGAACAGCCAGCCGATGGGTTTCTACCCGCCGTCGCAACTCGTGCAGGACGCGAAGCGCCACGGCGTGCAGGTCCTGCCGGTCGATGTCACGCAAAGCGACTGGGAAGCATCGCTCGAAGCGCTGCCCGGCCAGCCGCCGCCGCCGCACGGCCAGCCTGCCGTGCGGCTCGGCCTGTCGCTCGTGCGCGGCCTCGGCGAAGCCGCCGCGCGCCGCATCGAAGCCGCACGCGCGGCGGGTCCGTTCGAGAACGTCGACACCCTTGCGCGTCGCGCGCAGCTCGAACGCCGCGACCTCGAAGCGCTCGCCGCCGCGAACGCGCTCGCGACGCTCGCCGGCCATCGCCGCGATGCACTGTGGCAGGCCGTCGCCGCGGCGCCGGAGCGCGACCTGCTCGCCGCCGCGCCGATCGACGAAGCGGAGAAGCCCGTGCTCGGCGCGCCGTCGGAGGCCGACGACATCCTCGCCGACTATCACACCACCGGCCTCACGCTGAACCGCCATCCGGTCGCGCTGCTGCGGCCCGCGCTGCGCGCGCAGCGGCTGTCGTCCGCGGCCGAACTGCGCGACCGACCTGACGGCCGGCTCGCACGCGCGTGCGGGCTCGTGACCGCGCGGCAGATGCCAGGCACCGCGAAAGGCGTGATGTTCATGACGCTCGAGGACGAAACGGGTTGCGTGAACGTGATCGTCCGGCCCGAACTGCTCGCGCGGCAGCGCCGCGAAACCCTCGATTCGCGGCTGCTCGCAGCGTCCGGCGTGTGGCAGGTCGTGAGCGACGTGAGGCACCTCGTCGCGCAGCATTTCGAGGATCTGACGCCGCTGCTCGGCGGCCTGCGCACGTCGAGTCGCGAATTCCACTGACTCCCCCGACGCGTGCCGCCCGCCTGCGCGGCGCTTCGCCCCACGATGCATACCAGTCGGCTCAACTGGTTCTATCCCGGTCTCATATTCGCACCCGAAACCTGGCTGAACCGGGCACTGGAACTGTCCCCTTGCATACCACATCGGGTAAATCCCTATCCCGTACAGCATTGTAAACAAAGGCTTTCCCGGCACTAAAACGCTTGCGCGGCAAGGCTTTCGGCGATTTTCACGCCGCTAATACCAGTTCGTTGACTGGTATTATGGTGGTTATATAATGCGTTCACTTTCGACGGCCCGAGGTCGTCGTCCGACACCCGGAGGCACATGGAAACCGGCTGGTCCGAACTGGCGCCCGATCCCCTCAGCGACACGCCGCTCTACCTGCAGCTCGCCCGCAACCTGGCGAGCGCGATTCACGGCGGCGCGTGGCGGGCCGGCGAGGCGCTGCCGTCGGAGCGGCTGCTGTCGGTGTCGGTCGGCGTATCGCGGATCACGGCCCGCCGCGCACTCGCGCTGCTGGTCGAACAGGGGCTGATCACGCGGGCGCGCGGTGCGGGCAGCTTCATCACGCCGCGCGTCGCCGATCCGCTGTCGCGTCTCGTCGGCTTCACCGCGAAGATGCAGCAGCGCGGCTTCATGCCCGATTCGGTGTGGCTGTCGCGCAGGCTGCGTGCCGCGAGCCGCGACGAGATCGTGCATCTCGGCCCCGCGCCGGGCGCGACGGTTGCTCGGCTCGAACGGCTGCGCCGCGCGGACGGCATCGTGATGGCCGTCGAGCATTCGACGCTGCCGGCCGCGGTGGTGCCCGATCCGCAGGCGCTCGGCGCATCGCTGTACGAATACCTGGAAGCGCGCGGCATGGTTGTCGTGCGCGCGCTGCAGCACTTTCGCGCGGTGAACGCGACGCGCGAGATCGCGAAATGGATGGCGGTGAAGCCGGGCGCGGCGCTGCTCGTGATCACGCGCATCGGCTACGGTGCCGACCAGCGCGCGATCGAAGTGACCGAATCGTATTGCCGCGACGACTACTACGACTTCGTCGCCGAACTGAAACGCTGACGCGCGCGACTGCCCGCGCGCGACATGCGCGAAGCAACGACACGGATTTGCAAATCACGACGCGGATGCCCGCGTCACCAGATCATCAAGAGAACGTCATGCTGACTGGAAACATCCTCACCCCCGCCGGCTGGATTCACGGTTCGCTCGATAGCGAGAACGGCCGCATCACCACGCTCGACGGGACGCCCGCCGATCCCGCGAAGAACGACGCGCCGTACATCCTGCCCGGCTTCATCGACCTGCACGTGCACGGCGGCGGCGGCGCCGACGTGATGGAAGGCGGCGACGCGATCGAGACGATCGCCCGCACGCACGCGCAATTCGGCACGACGAGCCTGCTCGCGACGACGATGACCGCGCCGCGCGACGAACTGATGAAGGTCGTCGGCAATCTCGGCAGCGTCGCGCGCACCCGCACGCCGGGCGGCGCGCGCGTGCTCGGCGTGCACCTCGAAGGGCCGTACATCAACCCGGGCAAGCTCGGCGCGCAGCCCGACGCGGCCGTGTCGGCCGTGCTCGACGAAGTGCTGAAGTACCTGTCGATCGCGCCGATCCGCGTCGTCACGCTCGCGCCGGAAATCGCCGGCCACATCGAGATCATCGGCGAGATGGCCGCGCGCGGCGTGCGCGTGCAGCTCGGCCACTCGCTCGCGACCTACGACGATGCCGTCGCCGCGCTCAAGCACGGCGCATGCGGCTTCACGCACCTGTTCAACGCGATGTCGCCGCTGCATCACCGCAACCCGGGCCTGGTGGGCGCGGCGCTTGCGCATGCCGAATACGCGGAAATCATTCCCGACCTGCTGCACGTGCACCCGGGCGCGATTCGTGCTGCGCTGCGCGCGATCCCGCGCCTGTACGTCGTGACCGACAGCACGTCCGCAACCGGCATGCCCGACGGCGAATACCGGCTCGGCAGCCAGCACGTGACGAAGTGCCTCGGCGGCGTGCGGCTCGCCGACGGCACGCTCGCCGGCAGCACGCTGACGATGGACCAGGCGCTGCGCAACCTCGTGTCGCTCGGCCTGCCGATCGCCGACGTGTCGAACCGGATGTCGCGCTATGCGGCCGACTACCTCGGCGTCGCCGATCGCGGCCGCCTCGAGCGCGGCGCATGGGCCGACCTCGCGGTGTTCGATCGCGACCTGAACCTCACCGCGACCTATGTCGAAGGAGAATCGATTGTCGAATATGCTTAAGGAAGCGCGCGAGTCCGCCCAGGTCGTCGCCGCGCAAATCGCCGACACCACGCGCGTCGAAGCGCTCGCCGGCCAATTGCTCGATCACCCGCCGGCCGTCGCGCTGACGGTCGCGCGCGGCAGCTCGGATCACGCCGCGAGCTATTTCGCGAGCCTGACGATGAGCCGCCTCGGCGTGCCGGTCGCGTCGCTGCCGATGTCGGTCGCGACGCTGCAGCAGGCGCCGCTGAAGGTGCAGGATCAACTCGCGATCGCATTCTCCCAGTCGGGCAAGAGCCCCGACCTCGTCAACACGATGGCCGCGCTGCGCGAAGCCGGCGCGCGCACCGTCGCCGCCGTGAACGTGCTGCCGTCGCCGCTCGCCGATGCGTGCGAGCACCAGTTGCCGCTGCTCGCCGGCCCCGAACTGTCGGTCGCCGCGACGAAGAGCTATATCGCGATGCTGTCGCTGTCCGCGCAGATCGTCGCTTACTGGCAGCGCGACGCCGCGCTGATGACCGCGCTGCGCGGCTTGCCCGACGTGCTCGCGCAGGCCGGCCGGCTCGACTGGTCGCAGGCCGTTGCCGCGCTCGCGGGCGTCGAGCGGATGATCGTCATCGGCCGCGGCCTCGGTCTCGCGATCGCGCAGGAAGCCGCGCTGAAGCTGAAGGAAACGTCCGGCATCCAGGCCGAGGCGTTCTCGAGCGCCGAAGTCCGTCACGGGCCGATGGAGCTGATCGACCGCGACTATCCGCTGCTCGTGTTCGCGCCGCCGGGGCCCGAACAGGCCGGCCTGCTGCAGCTCGCGCAAGACATGCGTGCACGCGGTGCCGCCGTGCTGCTCGCGGCGCCCGCCGGCACGCCCGGCGTATCGGGCACGGTGCTGCCGCTCGCGCAATCCGCCCATCCGGCGCTCGACCCGATCGCCGCCATTCTTTCGTTCTACGTGATGGCGGCGGATCTTGCCGTCGCGCGCGGCCGCAATCCCGACACGCCGCGCCACCTGAACAAAGTCACCGAAACGCACTGATAGCCGAGACCGCCGATGAGACGCGCCGAGGAGTCCCAGTTGAAGAGTCCCACCCACGATCAGATCGTCCTGCTTGCCCCGCTGACGGGGCCGATCGTTCCGCTGGCCGACGTGCCCGATCCGGTGTTCTCCGGCGGGATGTTCGGCGACGGCATCGGCATCGACCCGCTCGCGGGCAGGCTCGTCGCGCCGTGCGCGGGCATCGTGTCGCATCTCGCGCGCACGGGCCACGCGGTGACGATCACGACGCCGCAAGGCGCGGAAGTGCTGCTGCACATCGGCATCGACACCGTCGAGCTGAACGGGCAGGGCTTCGCCGCGCACGTCGAGGCCGGCGCGCGCGTCGAGGCGGGCGATCTGCTGATCGAGTTCGACCAGGACGCGGTCGCGCGCAGCGCGCATTCGCTCGTGTCGGTGATCGCGATCGCGAACTCCGACGCGTTCGAGGTCGTCGACCGTGCGAGCGGTTTCGCGACGGCCGGCGAGACGCCGCTGCTCGCGCTGCGCGGCAAGGGCGAAGCCGCCGCGCAGGCGGCGCAGGCCGGCGCGGCGGCGCACAACGAAGTGCGCCGCGAAATCGTGCTGGCGCAGCCGGGCGGCCTGCATGCGCGGCCGGCCGCGCGTGCGCGTGAAGCCGTGCGCGGGCTCGACGCGACCGTCGACGTGCTGTTCGACGGCCGCAAGGCTTCGATCGCGAGCGTCGTCGGCCTGCTCGGCCTCGGCGCCGGCGAAGGCGCGACGGTCGAACTGGTCGGCCGCGGCGCGCACGCACAGCAGGCCGTCGATGCGGTCGAGCACGAACTGCTGCGCGAAGCGCACGGCGAGGTCGAGGAAAAGCCGGCACGGCTGAGGTCGCCCGCGCCGCAGACGGTCGCGCGCAACGTCGGCGCGCCGATTGACCCGAACTCGCTCGCGGGCGTGTGTGCGGCCCCCGGCATCGCGGTCGGCACGCTGGTGCGTCTCGACGATGCGGAAATCGTGCCGCCCGAGCAGGCAGCCGGCACGCCGGCCACGGAAAGCCGCCAGCTCGACCAGGCACTGAAGGCAGTCGATGCCGAACTCGACGAAACGGTGCGCAGCGCATCGGCGCGCGGCGCGGTCGGCGAAGCGGGCATCTTCGCGGTGCATCGCGTGCTGCTGGAGGACCCGACGCTGATCGACGCGGCACGCGACCTGATCAGCCTCGGCAAGGGCGCGGGCTTCGCATGGCGCGCGACGATCCGCACGCAGATCGACACGCTGTCGAAGCTCGACGACGCGCTGCTCGCCGAACGCGCAGCCGACCTGCGCGACATCGAGAAGCGCGTGCTGCGCGCGCTCGGCCACACGAACGGCGCGGCGCGTGCGCTGCCCGACGAGGCCGTGCTCGCGGCCGAGGAATTCACGCCGTCGGACCTGTCGTCGCTCGATCGCCAGCGCGTGACCGCGCTCGTGATGGCGCGCGGCGGTGCGACGTCGCACGCGGCGATCATCGCGCGGCAGCTCGGCATCCCTGCGCTGGTCGCGGTCGGCGATGCGCTGTATGCGATTCCGGACGGCACGCAGGTCGTCGTCGATGCGAGCGCGGGCCGTCTCGAACACGCGCCGACCGCGCTCGACGTCGAACGCGCGCGGCACGAGCGCCAGCGCCTGGACGGCGTGCGCGAAGCGAACCGGCAGCTGGCAGGCGTTGCCGCCGTGACGGCCGACGGCCGCGCGATCGAGGTGGCCGCGAACATCGCGACGCTCGACGACGCGAACACCGCGGTCGACAACGGCGCGGACGCGGTCGGCCTGCTGCGCACCGAACTGATGTTCATCCATCGCCAGGCCGCGCCGACGGTCGTCGAACACCAGCAGAGCTACCAGTCGATCGTCGACGCACTGCAGGGCCGCACGGCGATCATCCGCACGCTCGACGTCGGCGCCGACAAGGAAGTCGACTACCTGACGCTGCCGCCCGAGCCGAACCCGGCGCTCGGCCTGCGCGGCATCCGCCTCGCGCAGGTGCGCCCGGATCTGCTCGACGATCAGTTGCAGGGCCTGCTCGCGGTGAAGCCGTTCGGCGCGGTGCGCATCCTGCTGCCGATGGTCACCGACGCGGGCGAGATCGTGCGGCTCAGAAAGCGCATCGACGAGTTCGCGCGCGCGCAGGGCCGCACCGAGCCGATCGAGGTCGGCGTGATGATCGAGGTGCCGTCGGCCGCACTGCTGGCCGACCAGCTCGCGCAACACGCGGATTTCCTGTCGATCGGCACCAACGACCTGACGCAGTACACGCTCGCGATGGACCGCTGCCAGGCCGATCTGGCCGCGCAATCCGACGGCCTGCATCCGGCCGTGCTGCGCCTGATCGACATCGCGGTGCGCGGCGCCGCGAAGCACGGCAAGTGGGTCGGCGTGTGCGGCGCGCTCGGCGGCGATCCGCTCGCGGTGCCGATTCTGGTCGGCCTCGGCGTGACCGAACTGTCGGTCGACCCGGTAGCGGTGCCGGGCATCAAGGCGCGTGTGCGCCGTCTCGATTACCAGTTGTGCCGTCAGCGCGCGCAGGATCTGCTCGCGCTCGATTCGGCGCAGGCGGTAAGGGCAGCAAGCCGCGAGGTCTGGCCGCTCGACTGAACGTCGAAGGCAGGCTCGCGACCCGTTTCACTACGAAAGCAATTAGGTCAACGACGATTCATGACGAGACAAGGATTGGAGGACTGAATGAACGGGAATCCGTTTCTGAAAATACAGGGCCTGGGCCGGGCGCTGATGCTGCCGATCGCGGTATTGCCGGTCGCCGGCATCCTGCTGCGGCTCGGCCAGCCGGACGTGTTCAACATCAAGATGATCGCCGACGCCGGCGGTGCGATCTTCGACAACCTGCCGCTGCTGTTCGCGATCGGCGTGGCGGTCGGCTTTGCGAAGGACAACAACGGCGTCGCTGCGCTTGCGGGTGCGATCGGCTACCTGATCGAAACCGCGATCATGAAGGACATCGATCCCAAGCTGAACATGGGCGTGCTGTCCGGGATCATCGCGGGTGTGGTCGCGGGCTTGCTGTACAACCGCTTCAAGGACATCAAGCTGCCGGACTACCTCGCGTTCTTCGGCGGCAAACGGTTCGTGCCGATCATCACGGGGCTGGTCTGCGTGATACTCGGCATCGTGTTCGGGTACGTGTGGCAGCCGGTCCAGCATGCGATCGACGCGGCCGGCCAGTGGCTGACGACGGCGGGCGCGATCGGTGCGTTCGTGTTCGGCTTCCTGAACCGCCTGCTGCTCGTCACGGGCCTGCACCACATCATCAACTCGCTCGCGTGGTTCGTGTTCGGCAACTTCACGCCGCCCGCCGGCGGCGACATCGTGCACGGCGACCTGCACCGCTTCTTCGCGGGCGACCCGACCGCGGGCACCTTCATGGCTGGCTTCTTCCCGATCATGATGTTCGGCCTGCCGGCTGCGTGTCTGGCCATGCTGCACGAAGCGCCGAAGGAGCGCCGCGCGATGGTCGGCGGCCTGCTGTTCTCGATGGCGCTGACGTCGTTCCTGACCGGCGTGACCGAGCCGATCGAGTTCAGCTTCATGTTCCTCGCGCCGGTGCTGTACGTGATCCACGCGGTGCTGACGGGGCTGTCGCTCGCGATCTGCCAGATCCTCGGCGTGAAGCTCGGCTTCACGTTCTCGGCCGGTGCGATCGACTACGTGCTGAACTACGGGCTGTCGACGAAGGGCTGGATCGCGATTCCGCTCGGCATCGCATACGGCGCCGCGTACTACGGGCTGTTCCGCTTCTTCATCCGCAAGTTCAGCATGGCGACGCCGGGCCGTGAGCCGGCATCGGCCGACGCGGCGGCGGAATCGTACGCATCGGGCGGCTTCGTCGCGCCGGCCGCGGGCGCCGCATCGGCTGCACCGCGCGCGCAGCGCTACATCGCCGCGCTCGGCGGGGCGGGCAACCTGACGGTCGTCGACGCATGCACGACGCGCCTGCGCCTGACCGTCGTCGATCCGGAGCAGGTATCGGAGCCGGAACTGAAGTCGATCGGCGCGCGCGGCGTGCTCAAGCGCGGCGGCAACAGCGTGCAGGTGATCATCGGGCCCGAGGCCGACCTCATTGCCGACGAGATGCGTACCGCGATCGGCAGCGGTGCGACCGGCGCGGCGTCGACGGCGACGGCCGCCGCGGCGCAGCCCGTCACGGGCGCGGCCGCCGGCCCGCTCGATCCGGAGCCGGCACGCTGGCTCGCGGTATTCGGCGGGGCGACCAACGTCGCGTCGCTCGACGCGGTCGCGACCACGCGCCTGCGCGTCGTCGTGCGCGATCCGTCGGCGGTCGATCGCGATCGTCTCGGCGCGCTCGACGTCGCGTGGGTGTCGCTCGACACGTTCCACATCGTCTGCGGCAACGCGGCGGCACGCTATGCCGAACAGCTCGGCGCCCGCCTGCCGCCGGCGGCAGGCGGGGCGGCAGCGCAACCGGCATGACGCAATAAGGCCGGCAGGACCCGCGCTGCGGGTTCGGGCCGGTCGGCAGAAACGAAAACGGCTTGCGATGCGTCGCAAGCCGTTTTGCTTTGGTGGGGCGATTGCGCGATGCGTTCGTCCGCATCGCTCAACCGCTCAACCGTTCACGGGTTCGTCAGCGTGAAGGTCGGCTTCCGGAAGCCGATGCCCGCGCGGTCGAGCTTCGGCAATTCGCGTTGCGTGAGCAGCGTCGCGAAGCCGGCCCAGTCGCGCTGCAGCGCGGCCGTGTCGACGTGATGCGTATCGCCGCGCTTGTAGCGCACGCCGGCCGCGTACGGCAGCTCCCAGTCGGCCCGGTGCCACGCGCGCTCGGCGAGCGCGAGCAGCCGCGGGTAGGCCATGTATTCGAGGAAGGTGTCGTTGCGCATCACCTCGCCCCACGCCTGCCCCTGCATGCCTTCGACACGCGGCGCGGGGCCCGAGCCCGTTACCTCGAACGCGTTGCCGCCACGGTCGCCCATCACCTCGGCGTTCTGCGGCAGGTTCTCCGGCGCGAGCGAGAACACCTTGTACTCGTCCGTCGCGTGCGAGCCCCAGTAGTAGCCGCGCTCGCGCGGGTTGAGCGTGTACGGGAAGTCGAAGTACAGGTAGTCGGGCAGCGCCAGCACCGTCAGGTAGCCCTTGCCGCTCAGGTCGCGCGCGCTGTCCGACGCGCCCCAGAAGATCGTGTCCCACAGCGACACCATCACGTGGCGCGTGCCGAAGTCCTGCGGCCCGTTCGCATGCTTGATGCCGTCCTGCCACGCGGCCATCGTGTCGATCCCGTTCGCGTTGACGGCCGCGCTCACCTGTTGCGCGAAACGCGTCGGCAGTTCGTCGATCGACTTGATCTCGCCGCGCTGGAGCAGCGCCGTGCATGCGGGCGAACGCGCCCACGGCTTGTCCTGCGCGGCGAGATCGATGCGGCCCTTGTTCGGGTCGGTGCCGTTCAGCGGCTGAAAGCCCGCGCCGAGCAGGATGTTCTTCGCCTCGTCGCCGCCATAGTGCCAGGTGTGCAGCGGCGCCTGCGCGTCCGCATGCATCGCCGCGATCTCGCGGATCACCTTCGACGCGAAATTGAGCGCGCCCGGCACGCACGGGTTCAGGTCGCTGCGGCGGTCGTAGAACTGCACCGTCAGCAGGTTCGACGTGTCCTGCGGATCGAGCAGCCGGTATGCGTTCGCTTCCTGCTCGCGGCCGGCCGCATGCAGCCGACGGTAGCGCGCCTCCATCGTCACGACGGCCGCGCGCGCGTGCGCGGGCATGTCGATCTCCGGAATGATCTCGACGAAACGCGCGGCCGCGTAGCGCACGAGCGCCACGTAGTCGTCGCGCGTCAGGTAGCCGCCGCCCGAGCGGTTGTCCGGGCCGGAGCCGAGCTGCGGCAGCAGGCAGCGCGTCTCGCTCGGGTCGTGGCAGCGGCGCGAGCCGATCTCGGTCAGCTCGGGCAGGCCGGGGATCTCGATGCGCCAGCCTTCGTCGTCGGACAGATGCAGGTGCAGGCGGTTGAGCTTGTATGCGCTCATCTGGTCGATCAGGCGGCGCAGCGTCGCCGGGTGCTTGAAGTTGCGCGCGAGGTCGACGTGCATCCCGCGATGCGTGAAGCGCGGCGCATCCTCGACGAGCATCGCCGGGATCGGGCCGCCGCCGGCCGGCGCGAGCGAGAAGAGCGTCTGCACGCCGTAGTAGAGGCCCGCGCGATCGTAGGCTTCGATGAACACGCCGCGCGGCCCGATCGCGAGCCGGTAGCCGCCCGGCGTCGCGATGTCGGCCGGCAGCCGGCGCGGCGCGACGGCACCCCACACGGGCACGCGTGCGCCGTCGAGGCCGAGCGTCGTCGCGCGCTCGCGCAGCGCCGCGACCTGCGCGTCCGGCAGGTTCGGCAACGCGAACTCGACGCCGCGCAGGTCGAGCGTGCCGGGCAGCGGCTGCTCGCGCTTCACGCTCGGCAGCGCCCGGCTCGCGTCGGGCCGGGCGGCTACCGGCGGCGCATTGCCGGTCGAGTTGTTCTGCGCGTCGGCCGGCAGCGATTCGACGTAGCGCAGCTCGTCGTCGGTGTCGTTGTAGCGCAGCACGGCGGGCGGCGCGCCGTCGACGACGACGTACGGGCGCGGAATCACGTCGCTGTAGCGCAGCAGCCAGTATTCGGCGACGAACGGCAGCTCGATGCGCTCGCCCGGCGCAAGCCGCACCGAGCCCGGCTGCGGCGTCAGCTCGTACAGGTCGCCCGTGAGCCGCCGCAGCGCGAAGCCCGGACGATCGATCCGCAGCAGGCGGCGGATGCTGTGCAGGTAGAGCTTCCAGCCGCCGTCGGCGATCGCCTGGTGGCCGCGGTTCTGCAGGATCAGGCGGCCCGTCGCGCAGGCCGCGCCGTCGGCGCCGAGATCGGCGCACGGCACGCCGGCCGCGGCTGCGTGGTTGTTGTCGACGGCGACGCGCAACGCGAGGCCGTTCGACAGCAGCGTCGCGAGACTGGCCGCTTGCGCGGTGGGCTGCGCGATGCCTGCGGTTGCGCCGGCCGCGGTCGACGCCGGCTGGGCGCCGATCGCGGCCGGCGACAGCGCTGCGATCAGCGCGCCGGCAAAGAGGGATGACAAGGTGTGCTTCATTCGAACTCCTGAGAAAAAAGGGGGCGTAGCGGCGTCGTGGGGTGACGTCGCTGCGATCGGGTCTTTCAGTGGAGCTGCGGGAGATGCCAGCGTGCGGGGCGATGCGGCCGCACCGCGCGCATTCGGCACGCGGGGGCGTGCGTTACGGAACGGGAGGCGGGCAGGCGTGCCGATCGGATCGGCGGGGCGGCGTACGCGCGTTCATCGGCGGCGCGCGGCAACGGCCGCAATGGCGAAGCGGCCGCGGTCGGCTATGTTCGTCCGGCCGCGCACGCTGGCGACGACAGGCGCCGCCGAACGGCAACCGGCCGCCGCCCGGCGACACGATGCGCAGGCGCGCGCCATAAACGGGATTCGCATGTCTCCCCCACCCAGAAGGATTCGGCTTGTCAGCGGCCGTGTCCAACGATCTTATGAAACCTTTTATTGGTATTCAAGTGGTATCAATCTGGCGCTAAATTGGCATCGGCGTGCGGTGCCTGTCCGGTCGGCAGGGACGAAAAAAAACCTCGCGCGAAGCGAGGTTCGTTCCGGACGGCGGCGGCGCGATCCGCCGCGCAGCATGTCACGCGTCAGTCGCGGCGCGCGCGCGCGGGCGCTTCCTGCGTCTTCTGCCGTGCTTCGAGCCACATCGCATTGACGATGCCGAACGACAGCGCGACGCCGATACCGAGAATCCAGCTGAAATACCACATGATCCGACTCCTTGCGAAACGGTGGACGGGGGCGCCTGCGCGCCCCGGCCCGGTTCAATACATCGAGTGATTGTTCTCTTCGAGCGTCTGGCGCGTGACCTTGCCGCGCATCACGCGATACACCCAGCCCGTGTAGATCAGGACGATCGGCAGGAACACGATCACCGCGAACAGCATCACCTGCAGCGTCTTGTGGCTCGACGTCGAATCCCACACGGTCAGGCTGCTGCGCGGGTCGAGCGACGACGGCATGATGAACGGGAACATCGAGAAGCCGGCGGTCAGGATCACGCCGACGATCATCAGGCCCGTGCATAAGAACGCCGTCTTCTCCTGCTTCGAGCCGGCGAGCAGCAGCGCCAGCAGGCCGCCCGCGATCCCGACGACCGGCGCCGCGATCATCCACGGAAACTCGCCGTAGTTCGCGAGCCACAGGCCCGAGCCGGCGGCGACGTCCTTGAGCAGCGGGTTCGCGACCGTGTCGGTCGGCGCGGCGTTCGTGATGTGGAAGCCGCCGATATACGACGCGATCAGCACGCCGGCCAGCACGAACAGCACGACTGCGAGGAACGACGCCACACGCAGCGCGATCGATGCGCGGCGCGCGATCACGCCGTCGGTCTTCATCTTGATGAACGCGGCGCCGTGCGCGACGAGCATCGTGAGGCTGACGAGCCCGCACAGCAGCGCGAACGGGTTCAGCAGCGCCCAGAAGCTGCCGTAATAGGTCACGCGCAGGTCGCTGTCGAACTTGAACGGCACGCCCTGCAGCAGGTTGCCGAACGCGACGCCGAACACGAGCGCCGGCACGAAGCCGCCGGCGAACAGGCCCCAGTCCCAGCCCGCGCGCCAGCGCGGGTCCGGCCGCTTGCTGCGGTAGTCGAAGCCCACCGGCCGGAAGAACAGCGCGAACAGCACGAGCAGCATCGCGAAGTAGAAGCCGGAGAACGACGCGGCATAGACGAGCGGCCAGGCCGCGAACATCGCGCCGCCGGCCGTGATCAGCCACACCTGGTTGCCTTCCCACGTCGCGCCGACCGTGTTGACGATGATGCGGCGCTCCTCGTCGGTCTTGCCGAGGAACGGCAGCAGCGCGGTCGCGCCCATGTCGAAGCCGTCGGTGACGGCGAAGCCGATCAGCAGCACGCCGACGAGCAGCCACCAGATCAGCTTGAGAGTTGCATAGTCCATAGCGATTCCTTGTTCCGTTTCGGGTGCGTGCTCAGGCCGGGGCGCGCTCGCTGGCGGCCGCGAGTTCGTGGTGATAGCGGCCGGTATGCAGCGACGACGGGCCGAGGCGCGCGTACTTGAACATCAGCTTGATCTCGATGACGAACAGCGCGGTGTAGAACAGGATGAAGCCCGCGAGACTCAGGTACAGGTCGGTCGGTGTCAGGCTCGACGCGGACAGGTGCGTCGGCAGCACGCCCGCGATCGTCCACGGCTGGCGGCCGAGCTCGGCGACGATCCAGCCGAATTCGATCGCGATCCACGGCAGCGGGATCGCCCACACCGCATAGCGCAGGAACCAGCGGCGGTTGTCCTGCAGCAGTTCGCGGCGCGCGCAGAACCAGAACGCGGCAACGAACGTCGCGACGAACAGGAAGCCGAGGGCCACCATGATCCGGAACGAGAAGAACACGGGCGCGACCGGCGGGATCGTCTTCTTCGCGGCGGCCTTGATCTGCTCGGGCGTCGCGTCGGTCACGTTCGGCGTGAACTGCTTGAGCATCAGCCCGTAGCCGAGATACTGCTTGTGCTGGTCGAACAGTTCGCGCGTCGCGGCGCTCGTGTCGCCCTGCTTGATCTTCTGCAGCGCGCCGTACGCGATCATCCCGCTCTGGATGTGCTCCTCGCTGCGCTTCGCGAGATCGCGCAGGCCGATCACCGGTTCGTCGATCGAGCGCGTCGCGATCAGGCCGAGCGCATACGGGATCTTGATCGCGTAGTCGGTACGCTGTTCTTCCTGGTTCGGAATGCCGATCAGCGTGAACGATGCGGGCGCCGGCTGCGTTTCCCATTCGGATTCGATCGCGGCGAGCTTCATCTTCTGCACTTCGCCGGTCGTATAGCCCGATTCGTCGCCGAGCACGATCACGCAGAGCGTCGCCGCGAGGCCGAAGCCGGCAGCGACCGCGAACGAGCGCAGCGCGAAGTCGATGTCGCGCTTCTTCAGCAGGTACCACGACGACACGCCGAGCACGAACATCGCGGCCGACACGTAGCCGGCCGACACCGTGTGCACGAACTTCACCTGCGCGACCGGGTTGAACAGCACGTCGAACAGGTTCGTCATTTCCATCCGCATCGTCTGGTAGTTGAACTCGGCGCCGACCGGGTTGTTCATCCAGCCGTTCGCGACGAGGATCCACAGTGCGGACAGGTTCGAGCCCAGCGCGACAAGGAACGTGACCATCAGGTGCTTGACCTTCGACAGGCGGTTCCAGCCGAAGAAGAACAGGCCGACGAACGTCGATTCGAGGAAGAACGCCATCAGGCCTTCGACCGCGAGCGGCACGCCGAAGATGTCGCCGACATAGTGCGAGTAGTACGACCAGTTCGTGCCGAACTGGAATTCGAGCGTGATGCCGGTCGTCACGCCCATCGCGAAGTTGATGCCGAACAGCTTGCCCCAGAACTGGGTCATGTCCTTGTAGACCTGCTTGCCGGTCATCACGTAGACGGCCTCCATGATGACGAGCAGCCAGGACAGGCCGAGCGTCAGCGGCACGAACAGGAAGTGGTAGAGCGCCGTGATGCCGAACTGCAGGCGTGATAGATCGACGACTTCACTACTTATCATGGTGGTCTCCCTCGGTGGGTGCAGGCGCCGGTACCGAGAGCAGCTTCTCGGCGACGGCGGCAGGCGGAAGCGACATGTGCTCGGCCTGCGGATGATTGAAGAATGCGTATTTGAGCGACATCAGGAGGATCAGCTTGACGATCAGCACCAGGGTGATGTCGCGGGTGAGGGTCGGTCCGCGAGCCCACGCGGCGATGCGCGCACGCCAGCCGATCGTGCCGGCCGGCCGCTGGGGAGGCGGCGCAGGCTCTTTATTGATCGAGATCAAGGCGATTATCCTGAATCGATTTAGGTCGGATTGGGGGCGACTTTACGTCGGATTTATGACGGCCGTGAAAGCTGTTTTAATCCTTTTGCGCCTGACATGCCAATTTTAAGATGGCGGCTTTCCGATGCCGAGTGCTGCGCTGCGGCAGACCGTCGCTAACTGCGGGCTGAAACTTGAGGCAGATCAAGGTTGTGCGGAAGGGGTCCGAAAACGGCCTAATGCCTGATGAATCAGGTCAATTGATCGGCGAAGAAACGGGCGGTAAAGCGGATGAAACGCAGCGGGAAAAGCGGAAAAGCAGCAGGAAAAAGCAGACGAAAAAAAACCGCTGCCGGTCGGGCAGCGGTTTTCGATGAAGCGCTCTGAATCGCCGGATTTATGCGTATTCGGCGAGGGCGGTGCGCATCTTTTTCATTGCGCTCGCTTCGATCTGGCGGATGCGTTCCGCGGACACGCCGAACTCGGCGGCGAGATCGTGCAGCGTCGAGCCGCCCGAGCCGTCGTCGTCGACGTGCAGCCAGCGCGCCTCGATGATGCGACGGCTGCGCGCGTCGAGCGCGTCGAGCGCCTGCGCGATGCCGTCCGTCTGCAGCGTGTCGCGCTGACGCGCTGCAAGCACGGCGGTCGGCTCGTTGTGCGAGTCGGCCAGGTAGGCGATCGGCGCGTACGACTCCTCGCCGTCTTCCACCTGCCCTTCGAGTGCGATGTCGCCGCCCGACAGGCGCGTTTCCATCTCGGTCACGTCTTCGCGCTTGACGTTGAGCTCCTGCGCGAGGCCGTCGATTTCCTCGGGCGTCATCGCCTGCATGCTCTTCTTGTGGCTGCGCAGGTTGAAGAACAGCTTGCGCTGCGCCTTCGTCGTCGCGACCTTCACCATGCGCCAGTTGCGCAGGATGTACTCGTGGATCTCGGCCTTGATCCAGTGGATCGCGTACGACACGAGGCGCACGTTCTGGGCCGGATCGAAGCGCTTCACGGCCTTCATCAGGCCGATGTTGCCTTCCTGGATCAGGTCGCCGTGCGGCAGGCCGTAGCCGAGATAGTTGCGCGCGATCGACACGACGAGACGCAGGTGCGACAGCACGAGGCGACGCGCCGAGTCGAGGTTGTTGTTTTCGCGGAATTCGGTTGCGTACTGGCGTTCCTCTTCGGCCGTCAGCAGAGGAATGCGATTGACGGCCTGGATATACGCGTCGATGTTGCCAAGCTGGCCCGGCAACATCGATTGAGCTGCGAGCGCCAGCGAGCCTGCCGATTCGGCCTTGGCCGGCGTCGGGCTCAGGATATTCGGAAGGGTCAGGGCGTTGCTCACTAAAAACTCCTTTGGAATCAGGGACAAACCCCGGGTCTCGGATGAGATTCCGGGGCCAATCTTAGCACTCCCGTAAACCGAGTGCTAATTCCTTAGAGCGGGCGTGGGCATCTGAGTTCCCGATTTTTCTATCGAGATAGTTGAGTCGATAGTCTAAATTGCGACCAAGGCGGCGGATCGAAGTTCCGTAAACCCTTGTTTCTGATAGGAATCAGTAGACGATTTCGATTTTTGTCGTTTTGGAAGGAAGCCATTTCGCTTCGTGATGCCGATCCGAAAAGTCCTTTACCATACCATTCAGTTCGCTCGGGCCAGGCCGTCGCGGCAGGCTCCATTCAACCCACAAAGTTGGAGTGTCAGATGAACAATAAGAAGAATCGCCGGCCCCGCAGCCGGCTTGCGCTGCATGCGATGCTGGCGGCGTCACTTCTGGGCGGATCGGGTGCGGCGTTCGCGGATCGATGGGGTATCCAGGCGGGCGGCGGGTTTTCGGATCGTCACGGGATCGACAAGGCCGATCTCGGCGTGGTGTGGGATCCGGGCTGGAACTGGTGGGAAATCGGCGGCTGGCACTTCGCGTTCGTGATGGAAGGCCACGTCGGCTACTGGCACACGGGCGGCAATGTCCACGGCAGCATCGGCGAATTCGGCGGGACGCCGATGTTCCGCTTCATCAAGAGTGCGGGCCAGGTGCGCCCGTTCGTCGAGGCCGGCGCCGGTATCCGGTTCCTGACTTCCCCGACGATCTCCAACAATCTTTCGCTCGCGACGTCGTTCCAGTTCGTGGATGTCGTCGGCGTCGGCGCACAGTTCGGAGAACGGCAACAGTATCAGGTCGGTTACCGTTTTCAACATGTGTCTAACGCGGGTATCAAAGAGCCGAATCCTGGTATAAATTTCCACCAGTTCTACGTGCAGTACAACTTCTGATCCGCATGCCCGCGCACGGCGTGCGCGTTGCCGAGGAGTCAGGCGATGGCGAAGGTGGTCGATGCGATCCGCGCGCTCGAGCGCGATCGGTTCCGGGCGATGGTGGACGGGGACGGCGAGACGCTCGACGCGCTGCTGTCGGACAAGGTGTTCTTCGTGCACACCAACGGCAAACGTGAAACCAAGCAGCAGTTCATCGACGCCATCGTCGCCGGCCGCCGCCGCTATCGTCAGATCGAAATCCAGTCGCAGGACGTGCTGCCCGTCGGCGGCGAAACCTGCGTCGTCACCGGGCGCGCTTTGATCGAGATGGAAACGAACAACGGCGGCCTGGTCTTCCCGATTGCCTATACGTCCGTCCACACCGAGGAGCAGGGCCGCTGGTGCCTGCTCGCATGGCAGGCGACGCGGTGCGCGACCGAGACATGAGCGCGCGTGGCGCTCCTTTTCATGTCCCCACCGAAGCGGCCTGATGGGCCGCTTTTTGCTGGCCCGTGCGGCGCGGATCGCGCGGCGCACGGGCGGTCACGCCCTGCTCGCTGACTGTCGAACCCTGAGCGTCAGGCCGCCGCGCGGCGATCCGTGCAATGCCATGCCGAACGGTTGATTGCGCTGACGATTGCATCGAGCGCGGCGCTTGCCGCATCGGCGTGCAGGCCGACCCCGTGCCGCAGCGGCGCATCGCCGACCCGGCAGCCGACCGATACCGCGATCCGGCCGTCCGTCGTGCGCGCATGTTTGTACGACGCGATGTCGATCGCAGCGCCGGCGGCCGCCGCGAATGCCGCGGCGAAATGTCGCACGGCATCTTCGGGCGTCGCGTCGGCCGCTGCCGGCGCTGCCGCGATCTCGCGGCTCTGCCAGCGCGCACCGCTGCCATGCCGCGCGGCCGGGCCGTCGGTCTCGAAGAATTCGCGGGCGAACAGCGCGCAGATCGCGTCGCCCGTCACTTCCTCGCCGGACGCGTCGGCGAGCGTCTGCACCGCATGGCTGAATTCGATCTGCACGCGGCGCGTCGGCGTGAAGCCCATCCCGCGTTCGAGCAGGAACGTCGCGCCGCCCTTGCCGGACTGGCTGTTCACGCGGATCACCGCGTCGTAGCTGCGGCCGAGGTCGGCCGGGTCGATCGGCAGGTACGGCACTTCCCAGACCGCGTCGGGGCGCTGCTGCGCGAAACCCTTGCGGATCGCGTCCTGGTGCGAGCCCGAGAACGCGGTGAACACGAGGTCGCCCGCGTACGGATGGCGCGGATGCACGGGAATCTGGTTGCAGCGTTCGACGACGCGGCGCATCGCGTCGATGTCGGAGAAGTCGAGGCCCGGGTCGATGCCTTGCGTGTAGAGGTTCAGTGCGAGCGTGACGAGATCGACGTTGCCGGTGCGCTCGCCGTTGCCGAACAGGCAGCCCTCGATGCGGTCGGCGCCCGCGAGCAGCGCGAGTTCGGCCGCCGCGACCGCGGTGCCGCGATCGTTGTGCGGATGCACGGACAGCACGATGCTGTCGCGATATGCGAGGTTGCGGTCCATCCATTCGATCTGGTCGGCGAACACGTTCGGGCTCGCGGCCTCGACGGTGGCCGGCAGGTTGACGATCATCTTGTGGTCGCGGGTCGGCCGCCAGGTTTGCGCGACCGCGTCGCAGATCTCGCGCGCGAACGTCAGCTCGGTCATGCTGAAGGTTTCCGGCGAGTACTGGAAGGTCCAGTGCGTGTCGGGGCGCGCGGCGGCGTGTTCCTTGATGATGCGCGTGCCGTCGACCGCGAGCGCCTTCACGTCGTTCTTCGACATCCCGAACACGATGCGGCGGAACGACGGGCAGACCGCGTTGTACAGGTGCACGATCGCGCGCGGCACGCCTTCGAGCGCGTCGAACGTGCGGGCGATCAGGTCTTCGCGCGACTGCACGAGCACCTCGATCGTCACGTCGTCGGGAATCCGCTTGTCGTCGATCAGCTTGCGGACGAAATCGAAGTCGGTTTGCGACGCCGACGGAAAACCGACTTCGATCTCCTTGAAACCGATCGCGACCAGCATCTCGAAGAACTCGAGCTTCTGCTCGATGCTCATCGGCTCGATCAGCGACTGGTTGCCGTCGCGCAGGTCGGTGCTCATCCAGACGGGCGCGCGCTCGATGGTGCGGGTCGGCCAGCGGCGGCCATTGATGCGGACGGGCTCGAACGGACGGTACTTGTCTTGCGGATTGCGCTTCATCTTCTGGACCTCGGGTCTCAAGTCGCGAGCGAAGACGGGCGGCAGGGGCGACGGTTGGCGCTGCCTCGCACCGCGGCGCGCGATCGCGCTGCGGATGCGGATGATCTTCGCGAATCGACCGACGGATAGACGGACGAATGCTGACGACTTCGGGTTGTAAAAACTGCGAGAGGGGTACGGCGAGGAACTGCTGGGAGGGACCGTGCGGACAGCACACGGCGCTACGACAGCCTTAGGCTAGTCGTAGCGATAGCGGCCGCGCTAGGCGGCCGGAGGTAATTCGGAGGGTGTTCGGAAAGGAACGCATGACGGCAACTCTATGCCAGGATGCGCTCGCGTGTCAAATGGTCGGGGGCGCGGGGCGGGTCGTTGCCGCGCCGTCAGCGCGCGATGCGGGTGATCTGCACGATCGTCGCGACCTGCCGCGCGACCGTGTCGGGCACCGGCACCTCGCCGCGCAACACGGCGTCCGTCCACGCGGCCGTCGTCGCCGCATCGCGCGATTCGGGCAGCGCGACGGGCGGCGTATCGGTCGACGAACGTTCGGCCTCGATCAGCGTGTCGCATACGCCGTCATGCAGCCAGTCGACCTGCACCTGGCGCCGCGTATCGGCGACGGCCTCGCCCTCGGTGCCGCGCGCGAGCAGCGCGCCGCCGAGCGCGGCGTCCGGATGGTCGCGGAACAATTGCGCGAGGCTGTCGCGGTACGGCGGATGCGTGTAGTTGACGAGCCGCAGGCCGGCCGGCGCGAACGGCTGCAGGATCTTCACGAGCGTATGCGTCGAGTTGCGCACGCCGAGCACGCTGCGCATCGACAGCAGGTGCGCGATGCGCGGCGCCAGCGCTTCGATCGGCGCGAACGCGACGCGGCGCTCGGCGAGCATGTCCTCGATCGCATCGTGCGACGTCGACGGCGCGAGCGACAGCGCCGAGAAAATCTCCGCGCTCGTCACGCGGCCCGGATCGCGCTCGACGCCGTGCACGAGCACCGGCACGCCTTCGCGTGCGAGCAGCAGCGCGAGCAGCGGCACGAGGTTCGGCTGCTTGCGCGCGCCGTTGTAGCTCGGGATCGACACGGGGCGGAACGCGGCGTCCTGCACGTGCACGGGCTCGAACGACGCCTGCGCGGCGGCGAGCATCGCAGCCAGCTCGTCGGACGTTTCGCCCTTCAGCCGATAGGCGATCAGGATCGCGCCGAGTTCGACGTCCGACACACGCGCGTCGAGCATCGCGCGATAGAGCTCGAACGTGTCCTCGGCGGACAGTGCGCGCGCGCCGTGCGGGCCGCGGCCGATCTCCTTGATGAAGCGGGCGCAACGGAACGGAACGGCGGCGGGATCGTGGGAAGCGGTCATCGGGACGTGGGGCGGGCGGCCGGCATCGGGCCGCGCGGTGAGCGTAAGGAATGCCCCGAGTATCGCACGGGTGCGGCCGGCGCAAGCGCGGCCGCGCATCGCGCCGCGCTACACTCTGGTTACCGGCGGTGGGCGCGCCGGCTGCGCCGCGCCTGTGCCGTTGCCGGCCGAATACGACTACGAGAGACATCCCATGAAGCTCTACAGCTATTTCCGCAGTTCTGCGTCGTACCGCGTGCGGATCGCCCTGAACCTGAAGCAGCTGCCGTTCGACTATGTCCCCGTGCACATGCTGCGCAACGGTGGCGAGCAACTGAAGGACGAGTACCGTGCACTGAATCCGGACGCGGTCGTGCCGACGCTGACCGACGGCGACGCGACGCTGCAGCAGTCGCTCGCGATCATCGAATATCTCGAAGAAACCCATCCGGAGCCCGCGTTGCTGCCGAAGCAGCCGGTCGACCGCGCGTACGTGCGCGCGGTCGCGCTGCAGATCGCGTGCGAAATCCATCCGCTCAACAACCTGCGCGTGCTGAAGTACCTGAAGCACACGCTGCAGGTACCCGAAGAGGCGAAGAACGCGTGGTACCGGCACTGGATCGAGGCGGGCTTCGAAACGCTCGAGACGCGCCTCGCGAACGATCCGCGCACCGGCAAGCTGTGCTTCGGCGACACGCCGACGCTCGCCGACCTGTGCCTCGTGCCGCAGGTGTTCAACGCGAACCGCTTCTCGATCGACACGACGCGTTATCCGACGATTCAACGGATCGTCGACCATGCATCGACGCTCGACGCGTTCAAGGCCGCCGAGCCCGGCGCGCAACCCGACGCCGAATGAGCGCGGCGCCCCCCGGGCGCGCATGAAAAAGGGCGCCCGAAGGCGCCCTGGGCGATGCGGGCCGGCGGCGTTCAGCCGAGCAGCGCGTCCGCGAATTCCACGGCGCTGAACGGCTGCAGGTCCTCGACCTTCTCGCCGACGCCGATGAAGTAGACGGGCACCGGGCGCTGCCGCGCGATCGCGGCGAGAATCCCGCCCTTCGCAGTGCCGTCGAGCTTCGTGACGATGAGTCCCGTGAGGCCGAGCGCGTCGTCGAATGCCTTCACTTGCGTGAGCGCGTTCTGGCCGGTGTTCGCGTCGATCACCAGCAGCACTTCGTGCGGCGAGCCGTCGTGCGCCTTCGAGATCACGCGCTTCACCTTCTTCAGCTCTTCCATCAGGTGGAGCTGCGTCGGCAGGCGGCCGGCCGTGTCGGCCATCATCACGTCGATCTTGCGTGCGCGCGCGGCGCTGACCGCGTCGAAGATCACCGCGGCCGGATCGCCGCTTTCCTGCTGCACGACCGTCACGTTGTTGCGCTCGCCCCAGACCGCCAGCTGTTCGCGCGCCGCCGCGCGGAACGTGTCGCCCGCGGCCAGCAGCACCGACTGGTCGAAGCTCTGCAGATGCTTCGCGAGCTTGCCGATGCTGGTGGTCTTGCCCGCGCCGTTCACGCCGGTGATCATCATCACGAGCGGCTGTGCGCGGCCGAGCATCAGCGATTTCTCGAGCGGCTTCAGCAGCTCGACGAGCAGGTCGTGCAGCGCACTCTTCACCTGCTGCGGGTCGGTCAGCCGGCCGGTGCGCACCTTTTCGCGCAGCGCGTCGAGCAGGTACTCGGTCGCGTCGACGCCCGCGTCGGACATCAGCAGCGCGGTTTCGAGTTCCTCGTACAGATCCTCGTCGATCTTCGTGTTGACGAATACGCCGGTGATGCTGTTGCCCGTTTTCGCGAGCCCCGTTTTCAGGCGCGCAAGCCACGATTGCTTCGCGGATGCGTCCTGCAGCGGCGGCGGGACGATCTCGACCGTCTCGACGACTTCGTCGCGGCCGTCGTTGGTCGGCGTGACCGTCATCACGACGGCCGGCGCGGCCGGTTGCACGGGCGCCTGCGGCACGTCGGCCGGGGGCGGAGCCTCGAGCGCGGGCGCATCGGACGGCTCGTCCGTTTGCTGCGCGTCGGCCGATTGCGATTCCGCGGGATCGGGCTCCTGCGTTTTCTTGAATCGTTTGAAGAAGCTGAACATGGTCTGACGTCGGGAAGAGGGGGGCCGCCGCCAGGAGCGGGGCGCCGGACGGGCCGTTCTGCGTTCGCGCGGGCGCGGCGCACGGCGGCCGAAACCGTGCATTTTATCAGTGCGGCGTGGCGCTCGCGTCAGTGCGCGACGCCGCTGTGGTAACGTGCGCCTGTTTGGCGGTGCGCCCTGGCGCGCGCCCGGTCCCTCCGTTGCCTATATTCCGTATGTCCCGTTCCTCTCCCGGCCGCCCGGCGGCCCCTCCTGGCCGCGGCAAGCCGCACACGATCCGCATCATAGGCGGCGACTGGAAACGTACCCCGCTCGCGGTGCTCGATCTCGACGGCCTGCGGCCGACGCCCGATCGCGTGCGCGAGACGCTGTTCAACTGGCTCGGCCAGGATCTCGAAGGCCGGCGCTGCCTCGACCTGTTCGCGGGCACCGGCGCGCTCGGCTTCGAGGCCGCGTCGCGCGGCGCGGCGAGCGTCGTGATGGTCGAACGCCATCCGCGCGCCGCGCAGCAACTGCGTGCGATCAAGGACAAGCTCGGCGCCCGCACGGTCGAAGTCGCCGAAGCCGATGCGCTGCGGCTCGCGGCCGGGCTCGCGCCGGGTGCGTTCGACGTCGTGTTTCTCGATCCGCCGTTCGGCGATTCCGCTGTGCTCGAGCGCGCGATCGCGCTGTCGGCGCCGCTTGTCGCGGCGGACGGTGCGCTGTACGTCGAGACGGGGGCGGAACTCGATCCGGCCGCGCACGACGTGCTCGCGGGCTGGCAGGTCGTGAAGCACGGCAAGGCCGGTGCGGTTCACTATCATTTGCTGCGGCGCGAAAATGATGAATAATGCGCGTTCGATACGAGGCGGCGCGCCGCAAAGGCGACGCATGCCCATCTCGGCAGTGGCGTGCGCATCGCACCGCTGCCATCCCGTTTGCGTGATGACAGGAGGAGCGACATGGTAGTCGCCGTGTATCCCGGTACGTTCGATCCGCTGACGCGCGGGCACGAAGACCTCGTGCGGCGTGCGTCGAGCATTTTTGATACGCTGGTGGTTGGTGTCGCCGACAGTCGCGCGAAAAAGCCGTTCTTCTCGCTCGAAGAACGTCTGACGATTGCGAACGAGGTGCTCGGCCATTATCCGAACGTGAAGGTGATGAGTTTCACCGGTCTCCTGAAGGACTTTGTCCGCACCAACAACGCGCGCGTGATCGTGCGCGGCCTGCGCGCCGTGTCCGATTTCGAATATGAGTTCCAGATGGCGGGGATGAACCGCTATCTGCTGCCCGACGTCGAGACGATGTTCATGACGCCGTCCGATCAGTACCAGTTCATCTCGGGAACGATCGTGCGCGAAATCGCGCAGTTGGGCGGCGATGTCAGCAAGTTCGTGTTTCCGTCCGTCGAGAAGTGGCTGACCGAGAAAGTCGCCGCGATGGGAGGCCCTGCCGCGTAACGCGGCGCCGGCCGGTTTCGTTGCGAATCCGGCCGCCGGCCTGAAGAAGTGAGATCAGTATGGCTTTGATGATTACCGACGAGTGCATCAATTGCGACGTGTGCGAGCCCGAGTGCCCGAACGGCGCGATTTCGATGGGCCCGGATATCTACGTGATCGACCCGAACAAGTGCACCGAGTGCGTCGGCCATTTCGACGAACCGCAGTGCCAGCAGGTGTGTCCGGTCGAATGCATTCCGCGCGATCCGCAGCATGACGAATCGCACGCGCAATTGATGGAGAAGTATCACGCGTTGATCGCCGGGAAGGGCGACGACGCGTCGTGACCCTGCGGTGACGCGCGCGCTTTGGTTTATCGGCGCACGCGTCACGCGTCCCGAGCGGCGCCGTCCGGCGCCGGTTCTTCCTTAGGCAAGCAGCTCGCGCAGCGCCGCGACGAGCGCATCGCATTCGGCGTCGGTGCCGACGGTGATGCGCAGATGCTGGTCGATTCGCGGCAGCCGGAAGTGCCGCACGAAAATTTCCCGTTCCTTCAGCTTTGCCGCGATCGCGCCCGCATCGTGCGCGGGATGGCGCGCGAACACGAAGTTCGCGGCCGACGGCACGACGTCGAAGCCGAGCGCGTCGAGCGCGTGTGTGAGCCGCGTCCGGCTGTCGATCACGCGCCGGCAGGTCGCGTCGAAATAGTCGGTGTCCTCGTACGCGGCCTGCGCGGCAACCTGCGCGAGCCGGTCGAGCGGATAGGAGTTGAAGCTGTCCTTCACGCGGTTCAGCGCGTCGATCAGTGCCGCGTCGCCGAACGCGAAGCCGACGCGCATGCCCGCGAGCGAGCGCGCCTTCGACGTCGTGTGCACGACAAGCAGGTTCGGATGGCGGTCGATCAGCGTAATCGCGGACTGCGCGCCGAAATCGACATAGGCCTCGTCGATCACGACGACCGACGACGGATTCGCGGCCGCGATCCGCTCGACATCCGCGAGCGGCAGCGCGCGCCCGGTCGGCGCATTCGGGTTCGGAAACAGCACGCCGCCGGCGTCGTCGAGATAGTCGTCGACGCGGATCGAGAAGTCGTCCGCGAGCGGCACGATCGTGGTCTGTACGCCGTACAGGCGAGCGTAGGTCGGATAGAAGCTGTACGTGATGTCGGGAAACCGCAGCGGCCGGTCGTGCTTCAGCAGCGCCTGGAACGTGTGCGCGAGCACCTCGTCGGAGCCGTTGCCGACGAACACCTGTTCGGGCTTGATGCGATGATGGGCCGCGACCGTCTCGCGCAGCGCGCGCGCGACCGGATCCGGATAGCGGCGCAGCGTGTCGCCGGTCTCGCCGAGTTCGCGTGCGATCGCCGCGACGACGCGCGGCGACGGCGGATAGGGATTCTCGTTGGTGTTCAGCTTGACGGGGTGCGCGAGCGCGGGCTGTTCGCCCGGCACATAAGGCACGAGTTGCTGAACGACGTCGCTCCAGTAACGGCTCACCGCTTGGCTCCTGTCGGGCAAAACGACGAGATTACCGCATGTGCGCGTCAAGGTGGGGAGGGCGGTGCCGCCCGGCGATGCCGGACAGCCCGATGCACCGGGCCGGTGCGATGCGCGGTCAGTTGCGATGCAGCTGCATCGTCGCGCGGTCGAGTTCGCCCTTGACGACCATCGGCATCACGGCGAGCGCGCGTTCGATCGACGCGTCGATCACGTCCTGTTCCTCGCGGCGCGGCGGCTTCAGCACGAAGTTCGCGACGTCGGGCTTCGCGCCGGCGCGCGCGCTTTCCGGAATCAGGTCGCGCGGATGGCCGATGCCGATCCGCAGCCGCCAGTAATGCTGCGTCGACAGGTGCGCGGAGATGTCCTTGAGGCCGTTGTGGCCGCCGCTGCCGCCGCCGAGCTTCAGCTTCACGGTGCCGGGCGGCAGGTCGAGCTCGTCGTGCGCGACGAGAATCTGGTCGGGCAGGATCTTGAAGAATTGCGCGAGCGCGACGACCGACTGGCCAGAGCGGTTCATGTAGGTCTGCGGCTCGAGCAGGTGCACTTCCTCGCCGTGCAGGCGCGCTTTCGCGTAGAAGCCGTGGAAGCGGCGCTCGTCGCGCAGCGTCGTGCCTGTCTCGCGGGCGAGCTGGTCGATCAGCCAGAAGCCGGCGTTGTGGCGCGTCGCGGTGTATTCCGCCCCGGGATTGCCGAGGCCGACGATCAGTTTGATCATGACGTTTCGAAGGCGGCGGCTGCCGCTAGGGCGCAGAAAAAGAAAAACCCGCCGGGCAAGCCGCGGCGGGTTGCGTCGACCGTTTCGTGAAACGGATCGATCGGGCGCGTAGGCAGCCGCTTAGGCAGCCGGCGTTTCGCCTTCGCCTGCTGCGTCCGACACGGCACCAGCCGGGACCGTCGCCGATGCGACAACCGGGTTTTCCGCATCGATGTGCGCGACCAGCGCGACGCCCTTCGGCAGCGCGATGTCCTTCGCGTGCAGCGACTGACCGGCTTCGATCTTCGACAGGTCGACTTCGAGGAACTCCGGCAGGGCAGCCGGCAGGCACTCGACTTCGATTTCCGTCGCGACGTGCGAAACGACCGCGCTCGACAGCTTCACGGCCGGGCTGACTTCGGCGTTCAGGAAGTGCAGCGGCACCTTCGTGTGCAGCTTCTTCTTCGCGTCAACGCGCTGGAAGTCCACGTGCAGCACCAGTTGCTTGAACGGGTGGTATTGCACGTCGCGCAGCAGAACCTGCTGCGACTGGCCGGCCACTTCGAGGTCGAGGATCGACGAGTGGAAGGCTTCCTTCTTCAGGGCGTGCCACAGGGCGTTGTGATCGAGTTCGATCTTTTGCGGGGCTGCTTCGCCACCGTAAACGATACCCGTGGTCTTACCGGCGTTGCGCAGGCGGCGGCTCGCACCCGTACCTTGCTGTTGGCGCTCGAAAGCGACGACTTTCATGTGATTCTCCAATGGCTGCCCGCGACCAGGCAGTAAAACGGGGCCGTCAAACGGCGGCCCCCGATGAAACGGCGGGGTTTCGTCTATCCCGTCCGATTGTGCAAAAAGCGAAGCGTTGCCGCTTCGCTTTCTGCGCATGCTTTGTTGTGTCGACTCGCGATCAGGATTCCGCGAACAGCGACATCACCGAATCGCCGCGGCGGATCCGAGAGAACGTCTCGGCCAGCAGGCTCGCGCTCGTCAGCGAGCGGATCTTCGAGCATGCCAGCGATTCGGCCGACAGCGGGATCGTATCGGTGACGACCAGCTCGTCGAGTGCCGATGCGGCGATGCGGTCGGCGGCGCCGCCCGACAGCACGGGGTGCGTCGCGTACGCGAACACCTGCTTCGCACCGCGGTCCTTCAGCACTTGCGCGGCCTTGCAGAGCGTGCCGGCCGTATCGACCATGTCGTCCATGATCACGCAGGTGCGGCCTTCGACTTCACCGATGATGTTCATCACTTCGGCGACGTTCGCCTTCGGACGACGCTTGTCGATGATCGCGAGATCGCAGTTGAGCTGCTTCGCGAGTGCCCGGGCACGCACCACGCCGCCGACGTCCGGCGACACGACGAGCAGATCCGAGTAGTTCTGCTTGCGCAGGTCGCCCAGCAGGATCGGCGTTGCGTAGATGTTGTCGACCGGGATGTCGAAGAAGCCTTGAATCTGGTCGGCGTGCAGATCCATCGTGATGATCCGCTCGACGCCGGCGATTTCCAGCATGTTCGCGACGACCTTCGCCGAGATCGCGACGCGCGCCGAACGCGGGCGGCGATCCTGACGGGCGTAGCCGAAGTAGGGGATGGCTGCGGTGATCCGGCCGGCCGATGCGCGCTTGAGCGCGTCGACCATGATCATCAGTTCCATCAGGTTGTCGTTCGCCGGCGCGCACGTGGATTGCAGGACGAAGACGTCCTTGCCACGCACGTTTTCCTGGATCTCGACCTGGATCTCGCCGTCGGAGAAACGGCTGACCATTGCTTTGCCGAGGGGAATTCCAAGAATGTTGACGACTTCCTGGGCGAGCGCGGGATTCGCGTTGCCAGTAAAAACCATCAGGCCGTCATGGCTGCTCATCGTGCACCTGCTTCAGGCTTAGGCGGGAAATGCGGGAAAATTTTTGGCAGGGGAGGAAGGACTCGAACCCTCGCATGCCGGAATCAAAATCCGGTGCCTTGACCAACTTGGCGACTCCCCTACACTTAACTGATAACTTCACCGGACTCGTGTAGGCCATCCGGCAAAGTAAAACTTCATGACGCGAAAGCGAAGAGCGGATGCTCGTTCAGGCTCTCGGCAACTGCGCCGTTCCAACTGGCGGGCAGCTTGGCTTTCGCCGCTTCTGCCTCGTGTTTGCTGCGAAACGCTGCAAACACGCTTGCTCCGGAGCCGGTCATCCTCGCGGGGGTCACATCATACAACCATTTGACCACCTGCGCAACTTCCGCGTACTTACTTGTCACAACTTGCTGCATGTCGTTCCGGCCGAAGCTGTCTGGCCATCCCGCATCGCTGTTTTGCTGTGCAAGAAAGTCAGCAATTGTGACGGGCTTCGAATCTCTTGTCAACAACTCATCTGAAAATATTTCAGCGGTCGGGACATGAACGCGTGGCGTCACAACCAAGAACCAGCGAGTCGGCAATTCTACCTCAGCTAATTCTTCTCCGATACCCTCTGCGAACGCATTTTTTCCAAAAATAAAAAACGGGACGTCTGCGCCGAGTTTCACCGCGAGCGACTGGAGTTCCGTGCGCGGCAGGTCGAGTTGCCACAGGCGGTTCAGCGCGAGCAGCGTCGTCGCCGCGTCGGAGCTGCCGCCGCCGAGGCCGGCACCCATCGGCAGGCACTTGTCGATCTCGATGTCGACGCCTGACGCGGTGCCGGTGTGCGCCTTCAGCAGGTTGGCTGCGCGCACGACGAGATCGCTTTCCTCGGGCACGCCGGGCACGTCGGTGACACGCGCGACGCGGCCGTCGTCGCGCAGCGTGAAGTGCAGCGTGTCGCCCCAGTTCAGCAGCTGGAACACGCTCTGCAGATCGTGATAGCCGTTCGGGCGGCGGCCGGTGATGTGCAGGAACAGGTTGAGTTTCGCGGGCGCAAGGCAGTTGCGCAGCGAGCGGGTCGAATCGGTCATGCGTTTGTTGGGCTAGGCGCGCGTACTCACTGATCGAGCACGAGCTTGATGTCGAGCGGCGGCGTCGCGCGCACGAGGTTGACGCGTTTGACGCCCGTGGCCGGGGCGTCCGCGTAGGCAAGGTAGTCGATCGTCCAGCCGTCCTGGCGGATCTGCTTGACGTGCGAGTCGTCGGCCGGATCGCGTACCGTCTCCGCCGGCGTCGCGGGCGCGGGCGTCGGCAGCAGCCAGTAGCGCAGGCCCGCGAGCGGCAGGGCGAAGCCGAGCGTTCGCTGCATCAGGTCGCCGACGTCGGCCGCATATTGCGTCGGACGGTTCGGCAGCTCGAGCGACGCCGCCTGCGGCGTCGATTTCACGACCGCGAGCGTCTGGCCGAGCGGGCTGCGCAGCTCAAGCGACACGTCGTTGCCGTGCTCCTGCCAGTCGAAGTTGCCGTACACGTTCTGCTGCTTGCCGAGACGGTCGTCGTACTGCACGGCGAAGCGGCCATGGTAAGCGTGCGTCGCGGCGGTCTGCAGCGCCGCGCCCGTCGGCGCGCTTGCCGACGGCGGCGTGCTCGCGCAGCCGGCGAGCGCGAGCGCCGCGCCGGCTGCGGCCAGCGTGCGCTGCGCGCGGGAGAACAGGGAAAGCATCGGGAACATCTGCATCAGAGGCCGTTGATCTGCAGGCGCTTCAGCGTCTGCACGAGCGTTTCGTTGTCGGGCTCGAGTTTCTGCGCGGCACGCCACGCGGAACGCGCGTCGTCCTGCGCGCCGCTCTTCCACAGCACTTCGCCGAGGTGCGCGCCGATTTCGGCGTTCGGCTGCAGTTCGTACGCATGCCGCAGGACCTTCGTAGCGCCGGCCGTGTCGCCCATCCGGTACTTCACCCAGCCGAGGCTATCCATGATGTAGGCATCGTTCGGCGCGAGCGTCATCGCCTTGTCGATCAGCTTGCTGGCTTCGGGCAGGCGCTGGTTGCGGTCGGCAAGCGAATAGCCGAGCGCGTTGTACGCCTGCGGGTTGTCGGGCTGCGTGCGGATCAGCTCGCGCAGCTGCTTTTCCATCGTCGTGTAGTGGCCGGTTTTTTCGGCCGCCATCGCGTAGTCGTAGCGCAGGTCGGGATCGTCCGGGAAGTCCTGGACCGCCTGCCCGAGCCGTGCCTCGGCTTCCGGATAGCGCTTCGCGGTGAACAGGATCGACGCGTCGGTGCGCGCGACCACGGCCGCGTCGCGCGGATCCGTGATCGGCAGGTCGTCGAGCACCTTGCGCGCCTCGTCGGTCTTGCCCTGTTTCTGCAGCAGCTGCGCGCGCGTGATCTGCGCGGGGAGATAGTGCTGGCTCGTCTGGTCGACCTTGTCGAGCCATTGCGACGCCTGCGCATCGTTGTTCTGGTCGATCGCGATCTGCGCGAGGTAGATGTAGCCCTGGCCGACGTCGAGGTTCGACTGCTTGTCGCCGAGCTGCACGTACTGCTTCAGGTAGGCGGTCGCTTCGTCGAGTTTCTTCTGCTGAATCTTGATCAGCGCGAGCGCCATCAGCGGCGTCGGATCCTTCGAGTCGAGCTTGCGCATCGTCTCGAACTGCTTCTGCGCGTCGTCGAGGCGATCGTCGGCGAGATAGAGCTGCGACAGCGCAAGCCGCGCGTCGCGCGACTTCGGATTCTGCTGAACATATTTCTCGAACGACGCGATGCCCGCCGCGCGTTCCGCCGGCCCCATCTGCGACAGCATCAGGGCCGCCGGCAGGTAGTCGGGGCGGAGCTGCAGCGCCCGCTTCAGCGATTGCGCGGCGCCGTCCTTGTCGTCGACGGCGAGCTGCTGCCGCGCGATCGCGAGCTGCGCCTCGGGCCGGTTCATGTCGTTCTTCAGCATGTCCTTCAGCACCGCGAGGCCGCCGACGCGATCGGAGCCGCGCACGAGCAGCGCCTGCAGCGCGAGGATCGCGGGCCCGCGCGTCTCGCCGGTTGCGCGGGCCAGCTCGCGCGCGAGCATCGGCTGCGCGTCGGCCGGCTTGCCGGCGAGCACCAGCAGCGCGGCGTCGACCTGCGACGCCCGATTCGAATCCGGTGCGTACTGGCGCCACAGGTTCGCGGCGGACAGCGCGTCGGCCGGGCTCTGTGCACCGAGCGCGATCTCGGTCGCACGCTGCGCCATGCGCGGATCGCGCGTGTCGCGGGCGAGCGCGAGGTAGGTCTGGTACGCCGGCGCCGGCTGGTTGCGCTGGAGCGCGACTTCGGCGGCGAGCACCTGGTAGACGATCTGGCTCGTCAGCGGGACACCGGGGAGATTCTTCTGCTCATCCGGCATCACATGCTCGAACGCGCCCTGCGGCTCCGCGTCGTCCGATGCCGGATCCTGCGCGTGAGCCGGGAAGGCGGTGAGGGTCCAGGCGGCAAACAGCGCGGCGCCGAGTGCACGACGGACCGGGAAGGCGCGCGCGCCGCGCGCGGCGGCGGGGCGCTTCTGAAGCAGCTTCGAGGGCAGAGTCATGGAAATCCGTTCGATGTTTCAACCGATTGTAACGCGCTCGCTACAATACACGCACGATCGTGATAGGGTCTGTTTACATATGGAACGCACATGCGAATGCCCGAAATCGCCCGCATGGCAAGAAGCGAGGAGTGCCGTTTGGCGAGCCAAACAAGCGACGAGCGACGCCGCCATGCGGGCGATTTCGGGCATTCCCGTGACATGAATTTTTTAATTTGGGGTTGCCACGAGAACGGCCGCTCGCCGCGTTGTGCTCCTTGCGAATACGTCAGTATTCGCGGCGTCGCGCGCCTCGCGAGCGGCCGTTCTCGTGGCAACGCATGCGCGTTCCATATGTAAACAGACCCTAGTCTCAGACCCGCTTAACATGCCAGAGTTGCCAGAAGTCGAAGTCACGCGCCGGGGCATCGAGCCCTTTGTCGCGGGCCGCCGCGTCGAGCGTGTCGACGTCCGTACCGCGATGCTGCGCTGGCCCGTGCCGGCGGGGCTCGCCGAGCAGTTGCGCGCGCGCGAGGTGCTCGCGGTCGAACGTCGCGGCAAATACCTGCTGTTCGAGGTCGACGCGGGCTGGTTCATCGTCCATCTCGGCATGACGGGCACGCTGCGCGTGCTGCCCGCGGCCGGCGTGCCCGTTGCCGCGAAGCACGACCACATCGACTGGATCTTCGACGAATTCGTACTGCGGTTCCGCGATCCGCGCCGCTTCGGCGCCGTGCTGTGGCACCCGCGCGAAGCGGGCGACGTGCACGCGCATCCGCTTCTCGCGAGCCTCGGCGTCGAGCCGTTCTCGCCGGCGTTCACCGGCGCGCTGCTGCATGCGCGCACGCGCGGCCGCACGGTGTCGGTCAAGCAGGCGCTGCTCGCGGGCGACATGGTCGTCGGCGTCGGCAACATCTATGCGTCGGAGAGCCTGTTTCGCGCCGGCATCCGGCCGACGACGGCCGCCGGCAAGGTGTCGCTGCCGCGCTACGAGCGGCTGGCCGACGCGGTGCGTGCGACGCTCGCCGATGCGATCGAGCGCGGCGGCAGTACGCTGCGCGATTTTGTCGGCAGCAACGGCGAAAGCGGCTATTTCCAGCTCGACTGCTTCGTCTACGACCGTGCCGGCCAGCCTTGCCGCGTATGCGGCACGCCGATCCGCCAGATCGTGCAGGGCCAGCGGTCGACCTATTTCTGTGCGACCTGCCAGCGTTGAAACCTTTTTCCGCGATTAGATAACTTGAAGCCGCCCCGCATCGCCCCCGCTCCGTTCCCCGTCACACCGCTGCACCGCACGTTCGCCACGCGCCTGATCGCGTGGCAGCGCGAGCATGGCCGCCACGACCTGCCGTGGCAGAACACCCGCGATCCGTACCGAATCTGGCTGTCGGAAATCATGCTGCAACAGACCCAGGTGTCGACCGTCATCCCGTATTACGCGCGCTTTCTCGAACGCTGCCCCGACGTCGCCGCGCTCGCGGCCGCGCCGGTCGACGACGTGATGGCGCTGTGGGCGGGGCTCGGCTACTACTCGCGCGCGCGCAACCTGCACCGCTGCGCGCAGGCCGTCGTCGCCGAGCACGGCGGCGCGTTTCCGGCGACGCCCGACGCGCTGGCCGAACTGCCGGGCATCGGCCGCTCGACGGCCGCGGCGATCGCGTCGTTCGCGTACGGCGCGCGCGCGACGATCCTCGACGGCAACGTGAAGCGCGTGCTCGCGCGGGTGTTCGGCGTCGAGGGCTTTCCGGGAGAGAAGCGCGTCGAGAACGACATGTGGGCGCTCGCCGAATCGCTGTTGCCCGACGCCGCCAATGCGGCGGACGTCAGCGCCTATACGCAGGGGCTGATGGATCTCGGCGCGACGCTGTGCGTGCGCGGCAAGCCCGATTGCGCGCGTTGCCCGTTCGCGGGCGACTGCGTCGCGCAATCGACGGGCCGGCAGCGCGAACTGCCGGCCGCGCGGCCGAAGAAGGCCGTGCCGACGCGCAAGACCTGGATGCTCGTGCTGCGCGACGGCGACGCCGTGCTGCTCGAGCGGCGGCCGCCGGCCGGCATCTGGGGCGGCTTGTGGAGCCTGCCGCAAGCCGACGGCGATGCGGCACTCGCGGAGCTTGCGCAGGGCTTCGGCGGCGGCGGCCCGGTGCCGCTTGCGCCGTTCACGCATACGTTCACGCATTTCCGGCTCGAGATCGAGCCGCGGCTGAGCGACATGGCCGACGGCCGCGGCCTGCCGTCGCAGGCACGGGACGCGGAGACCGCGTGGGTGCCGCTGAGCCGGCTCGATGCGTACGGCGTGCCGGCGCCCGTGCGCAAGCTGCTCGATGCACTGAGCGGGCCGCTGCTGTAACGAAGGGGAACGGGCGCGGGCCGCGCGCTCGAGAAAACGCCGGGCCGCCCCGGGTTTTCCGCACCGAAGGAAGTCCCGTCCGGAGGCGCCTACAGCCAGCCGTGCCGGTCGAGCACGTGGTGCACGGCGTCGATGCGTGCGCCGACGTCCGGAAATTCCATCAGCTTTTGCCGCGCGCGCAGGTCGAGCGGCAGCAGTTCCGCGAGGCGGTTCGACACCCAGCTCGGATCGTCGAGGCGGAACGGTTCGCCGAACGGCAGCTTGCCCGGCTCGGATTTCTTCAGCGCGTCGATGATGCGCTCCAGCACCTCGGCGCACGAGCCGAACTGCGCGAGCGCCTGCTCGCCTTCGAGCGGGATGTCGTCGGGCAGCGGCTCCGCGATGCCGACCAGCAGCCCGTTGCCTTCGACGCGATACGACAGCAGTTCGAAACGCTGCGTGCCGACCGCCTGCAGATACAGCATCCCGAATTCGCCGGTATCGCACTCGGTGATGCGCGCCATGCAGCCGATGGTTTCGGGCACCGACACGGCGCCGTCCTGTGCGACTTCGGGCCCGCTCTTCAGCAGGCACACGCCGAACGGCGCGTCGTCGCGCAGGCACGCGCGGGACATGTCGAGGTAGCGTGCCTCGAACACCTTGAGCGGGAGCAAGCCTCCCGGAAACAGCACCGTGTGCAGCGGAAACAGCGGCAGGTCGATCAGGGTGGTCGATAGGGAGGACATGGCGCGCGGGCGTTGGGGCGGGTGTCGCTAGGGTCGGTCGACCTCGGAGACGAGCCGCGACGACGCGTCGACATCCACTGGCGCGTCACGATGCCGCACGATCACGTTCGCCTCGTGCGCGAGGCGCGCGGCGAGCGCTTCCGCGATGAACACCGAGCGATGCTGGCCGCCGGTGCAGCCGATGGCGACGGTCAGGTAGCTGCGGTTGTCATCGCGGAAGTGCGGCAGCCATTTCAACAGGAACGCATGGATGTCGTCGATCATCTGGTGGACGATCGGCAGTGCGTCGAGAAAGGCGATGACCGGCTGGTCGAGCCCGGTGAGCGGGCGCAACTCGTGGTCGTAGTACGGATTCGGCAGCGCGCGCACGTCGAACATCAGGTCGGCGTCGAGCGGTACGCCGCGCTTGAAGCCGAACGACTCGAACATCACCATCAGGTCGTTGTTCTTCTGCTCGATGAAGCGCTTGACCCACGTGCGCAGCACGTTCGCGCGCAGCGTGCTCGTATCGATCTGGTGGCCGAACTCGGCGAGCGGCGCGACGAGGTCGCGTTCGCGCTCGATCGCTTCCTCGAGCGACGACAGCAGGCCGACGTCTGCATCGTGCGACAGCGAGCCGGAGAGCGGATGGCGGCGGCGCGTTTCGGAGAAGCGCTGGATCAGCGCCTGGGTGCTTGCGTTGAGGAACAGCACGCGCACGTCGTGATCGCGCGACAGCTCGCGGATCAGGCCGGGCATTTCGTCGAGCGATGCGCTCGAGCGCGCGTCGATCGCAACCGCGAGCCGGCGCTGGCCGTCCTGGGCGAGGTAGCGGGCGAGTTCGGGGAGCACATGCGGCGGCAGGTTGTCGACGCAGTAATAGCCTGCGTCTTCGAGCGCGTTCAGCGCGACGGATTTGCCTGAGCCGGAGATGCCGGTGATAAGGACGATGCGCATGGGAAGCAGAGAATCCTGACGTTTCATCATAGCACTGGCTCGACGCGTCGGCGTTGCGCAGCCGGCGCGTGCGGGTTACACCAGTTTGCCGGGGAACTGACTGTCGGGATCTTGCATCGCGAGTCGTTGCCGATCCATGAAATCGCGCAACGTGTCGATTCCGCGCAACTGCAGGATCGTGTTCCGGACGGCGGCCTCGACGAGCACCGCAAGGTTGCGGCCGGCCGCAACCTGGATCGTGACCTTGCTGATCGGCAAACCGAGCACGTCGACGGTCTGGCTTTCGAGCGGCAGGCGCTGGAATTCGCCGTCGGGGCGCCGCACGAGCTGGACGATCAGCTTCAGCTTCATTTTCCGCCGCACGGCGGTTTCGCCGAAGATCGTCTTGATGTCGAGCAGGCCGAGGCCGCGCACTTCGAGCAGGTTTTGCAGCAGCGGCGGGCACCGCCCTTCGACGAAATCGGGGCCAAGACGGACGAAGTCGACCGCGTCGTCGGCGACGAGGCCGTGGCCGCGGCTGATCAGTTCGAGGCCGAGTTCGCTTTTGCCGAGGCCCGAATCGCCGGTCAGCAGCACGCCCATCCCGAGGATGTCGAGGAATACGCCGTGCAGCGTCGCGCGCGGCGCGAGGATGCGGGACATGTAGAGCCGCAGGCTGTCGATCACCGCGGCGGCCGACATCGGCGTCGTGAACAGCGGGGTCGACGAGCGCGTGCAGCGCAGCACGAGTTCGGGCGGCGCCGCGGCGCCGCCGGCGACGACGAGGAACGGCGGTTCGAGTGCGATCAGCTCGGCCATGTGGCGCGAGCGGTCTTCGTCGGTCTGGCGCTGGTAGTAGTCGATTTCGGCTTCGCCCAGCACCTGGATCCGGTTCGGGTGGATCAGGTTCAGGTGGCCGACGAGGTCGGCGCTCGACGTCGCGTTGCCGACCGTGTCGGCCGAAAAGCCGCGTTCCCAGCCTTCATGCCCCGTCAGCCAGCTCAGTTTCAGCGTGGCCGCGTTGTCGTCGAAGATGCTCTGGGCGTTGATGCTGGACGTATCCATGACTCTCGTCACTCCAATGGGCCGGTGCATGCGCGCGGCGACGGACGTCGCCATGCCGGGCCGGCGCCGGGCGGCCCTGGACGGCGGCGCGTGCCGCCTCGTACGGGAAAATATTCCGCCCGGATCAACTCAAGGTTGCCACTGAGTGAGCAGGCGATGCAACTCGGCGATATCCGTTTCGTTGTGCAGACGCTCACGCGCGTCGCGATCGGACAGCAGTTGCGCGATTTCCGACAGGATTTCGAGATGCTGCTGGGTGGCTTGCTCGGGGACGAGCAGGAAAATCAGGAGGCCGACCGGCTGGCCGTCGGGCGCTTCGAACGGGATCGCATCGGCGAGCCGGACGAACGCGGCGAGAGGGTGCTTGAGACCCTTGATGCGCCCGTGCGGAATCGCGACGCCTTCGCCGAGCCCGGTCGAGCCGAGGCGCTCGCGCGCGAACAGGTTGTCCGTGACGGTGCTGCGGGCGATGCCGTTCTGATTCTCGAACATCAGCCCGGCTTGTTCGAACACGCGTTTCTTGCTGGTGACCGAGAGGTCGATGACGACGTTCTCTATGGGCAGGATTTTGGCTAGGCGATTCATGTTGGCAGGCGATTGGGCGGCCTGGGGTCTCCTTGCGGCGGCAGACTGATTTTCCATGTTCGGCGATATCAAGGCATCTGGTATCGGCAACCTGCAACGCAGCTACCGCACCCAACGCCCCCCGGCGATAACCGGGACATTATAGAGCACAGCCGCGTGCGTGGCGCAGCATGGACGGACCGGTCGCACCACGGGCGCGGAGTCGCAAAAAAAACGCCCGGCGAACCGGGCGGCGTGCGTGTTGCGGTGACGGTTATTGCGGCGGCAGTTCGATCTGGTCGATCGACGGTTGAAGCTTGATCGGGTCGTGCGCGTGCGTTTGCAGGCGCTCCATGTGCTTGACGACCTGGCGATCCAGCTTGTCGATCAGCAGATCGATCGCGGCGTACAGGTTGCCGTTCGCGCTTTCGACGAAGATGTCTTTGCCCTTCAGGTGCAGATTGATTTCCGCGCGCTGCTGCTTGTCCTTTTCCTTGTGGTTGTCGACCGAGAGGATCACAGTGCCATCGATCACCTGATCGCTATGCCGTAGCACCCTGTCCAGCTTGGTGATCACGTATTCGCGAATTGCAGGCGTGACTTCGAGATGATGTCCACTGATCTTCAGGTTCATAGTGCTTCTCCAAGCGAGTGACCACCCGGCCGCATCGAGGCGGCGCTCCGGCCGACTTGCCCGTGCCGCACGGAGGCGGTGTATCGCGGACAGGTCGCCCGGCCTGTTCCCCGTGTGCGCGGTGGCCGGAACACGCCTGCCGCCGGGCAGGCAGCAGGCCTAAAGAGACTTGCGCAGATTCACTGCCGGGATCTTGAGGGCTTCGCGATATTTGGCAACCGTGCGGCGCGCGACCACGAAACCCTGTTCTGCCAGCAGCTCGGCAATGCGGCTGTCCGAAAGTGGCGATTTTGGGTCTTCAGCTCCTATCAGTTGCTTGATGAGGGCTCGGATGGCTGTCGACGAGGCGGCGCCACCGGTGTCGGTCGAAACGTGAGATCCGAAGAAGTACTTAAATTCAAGCGTCCCGAACGGGGTCAGCATGTACTTCCCGGTTGTCACACGGCTGACAGTCGACTCGTGTAGGCCCAGCGTATCAGCTATTTCCCGCAAAACCAAGGGGCGCATGGCAATTTCACCGTGCGCAAAGAAATTCTTCTGACGCTCGACAATAGCCTGTGCGACACGCAGGATCGTGTCGAAACGCTGCTGGATGTTTTTGATCAGCCAGCGTGCTTCCTGAAGCTGCTGTTTCAGCGAACCGGTCGACGGATCGCCGCGGCTGTTGCGCAGGATGTTCGCGTAGAGGTTGTTGATCCGCAGGCGCGGCACGACCTCCGGATTGAGCTCCGCGAGCCATCCCTGGCCGGCCTTCTTCACGATGATGTCGGGCACGACGTAGTCGGCCTCGGCCTTGCCGTACGCGGCGCCGGGGAACGGCTCGAGCGAGCGGATCAGTGCGTGCGCGTCGCGCAGCGCGTCGTCGCTCGCCTTCAGGTGCTTGCGCAATCGCGTGAAGTCGCGTGCGGCGAGCAGCTCCAGATGCTGCGACACGATCTCGAGCGCGAGGGTGCGCGTCGGGGACGGATCGAGGCGCAGCAGCTGCAGCTTCAGGCATTCGGATGCCGAGCGGGCGCCGACCCCGGCCGGGTCGAAGCTGTGCAGCAGCGCGAGCGCCGCGTTCAGTTCGTCGCAGTCGATCTCCAGCTCGGGCGGCAGGTCGGCGAGCACTTCGTCGAGCGTGGCGGTCAGGTAGCCGTCGTCGTCGAGCGACTCGATCAGGAACATCACGAGCGCGCGATCGCGCGGGCCGGCCTGCGTGACGCGCAACTGTGCGGACAGGTGGTCGCGCAGCGACGTCGCGGCTTCCTGCACCTGCAGCGGCGGGAGGTCGTCGTCGTCGGACGCGCCGCTCGAGCGGCCGAATTCGTCGAGATTCCATTGCGGGCCGTCGTTGCCGTCACCGGACGCGTAACCGTCGTATTCGTCCGCGCCGGCCGGTTCGTCGCGCTCCGCGCGATCGCCCGACGTGCTGCTGCTGCTGTTTGCCGGGGCCGGCTCGGTGTTCTGGCCGGAAGGTGTCTGCGCGATCAGCGATCCGTCCGCCGCGACGCGCAGCGGACTCACGATCCAGTCGTCGTCGTTCTCGAGCAACGGATTCTGCGCGACTGCCATCGCGACTTCCTGCTGCAATTCGAGCGTCGACAACTGCAGGAGCCGGATCGACTGCTGTAGCTGCGGCGTCAGCGCCAGATGTTGCGACAGGCGGAGTTGAAGGCTGGCTTTCATGGCAAGGAGGGAGTCATACCGGCAGTTTGCCACGACCCAGGCGCGTTGAGCCATCCGCGATTACGCGCGGCGCGCCGCCCGGCCGCGGGCATGGCCGCGAAGCGGGGCGCGGCCCCGCGCGGCGATGCCGGGCGGGGTGCAGCCAGCCACGAGGAGGAAGTTACATGCGGAAGTGTTCGCCGAGATACACGCGGCGCACGCTTTCGTTTTCGATGATGTCGCTCGGCGCGCCGGCGGCGAGCACCGAGCCGTCGCTGATGATATAGGCGTGGTCGCAGATGCCGAGCGTTTCGCGGACGTTGTGATCGGTAATCAGCACGCCGATGTTGCGCTGCTTCAGGAACTTGACGATCTTCTGGATCTCGAGCACCGCGATCGGGTCGACGCCGGCGAACGGTTCGTCGAGCAGGATGAAGTTCGGGTTGGTCGCGAGCGCGCGCGCGATTTCGACCCGGCGTCGTTCGCCGCCCGACAGCGACAGCGCCGGGTTCTCGCGCAGGTGGCCGATCTGCAGCTCGTCGAGCAGTGCTTCGCTGCGCGACGAGATCGCGTCCTTCGACAGCCGCTTGCCGTCTTCGCCGTATTGCAGCTCGAGCACCGCGCGGATGTTTTCCTCGACGGTCAGCTTGCGGAACACGGACGCTTCCTGCGGCAGGTACGACAGGCCGAGCGACGCGCGCTTGTGGATCGGCAGCAGGCTGATCGAGCTGCCGTTCAGCGAGATCTCGCCAGCGTCGAGCGGCACGAGGCCGACGATCATGTAGAACGACGTGGTCTTGCCGGCGCCGTTCGGGCCGAGCAGGCCGACGACTTCGCCGCTCTTCACGTCGAGCGACACGTCCTTGACGACCGTGCGCGAGCCGTAGCGCTTCTTCAGGTTGCGGACGACGAGCGAACTCGTGGTGCCGGCCGGCTGGCGGTTCGGTAGCGCGTTCATTGGCCCGGCGCTCCCTGGATCGTGGTCGACGGCGACAGCTTCGCCGGCGCGCCGGTCAGCGGCGCGGGGCCGCCGTTCTTCGGCGACAGCATCGCGCGCACGCGGCCGTTCGGGTTGCCGGGCGCGGCGACGTCCTTGCCGCCCTTCGCGGTGTAGAAGTCGCGCTGGCCGTCGTACGTGATCACGCTGCCGTGCACGGTGTCCGCGACGGTCGACGTGCCCTGCAGGCGGCGTACGGTCGCGGCGGTCGTCAGCGTGGTCAGGTCCTGTTTGCCGTCGTAGTCGATGCGCTCGGCGTCGCCGTCGATGTATTCGTCGAGGCCTTCGCGCTTCTGGCGGAACGTCGCGTGCTTCTTGCCGCTGCCGAACGACGTCGCGTACTGATAGCCTTCCGGATCCTGGCGCACTTCGACGCGATCGCCCTTGATGATGATCGTGCCCTTCGTGATCACGACGTTGCCGGTCGCGACCGTGACCTGCTTCAGGTCGTCATAGGTCAGGTTGTCGGCCTCGACGTTGATCGGTTTGTTCTGGTCGGCCTTCTCGGCATGGGCGAGCGGCGCCAGCCCGATCAGCGGGAGCGCCACGAGCGTCGCGGCGAGCGCGGCGCGGACGGCGCGCGCAGCGCCGCCGGAAATCTGTCGAGGGAACGGTTCGTTCATGCAGTCACGTGAGGGAAGCGTCACTTGGGTTGACCTTTCGAGCCGCCGGACGTGTCCGCCGCGGCGATCGTGCCGCGCACGTTGCCGTAAAGCTCGATGACCCGGGTGACGTTGTTGTACTTCATGCCGTCGGTCGCGTTGACGAGCGACAGGCCGCGCTGAAGTTTAACCGGCTTTTCGGTCTGGATCACATCGTCATTGACGAAGATCCGGAAATGCTGGGAATCGGCCTGCATTTGCGGATCGCCGCCGCCGGCCGCGCGCAGGATGCGCGCGTCGTCGTACAAATCGACGATCGACACGTCGCCGTTGACGGTGCCGCGTTTCGCGGTGGTCGTCACGACCGGCTTGCCGGGCTGGAATGCGCGCATGGCCGGATCGGCCAGGTCGCTGTTTTCGGTGTCTTCGTAATGGACCAGCTTCGCGGCCGTCAGCCGGTACTGCGTCGTGCCGGACTGGTCGAGCTCGGTGACCGAGAAGTTGTCCGCGAAATAGTCGGGCGTATGGCGCTTCGGCTGCGCGGTGCCCTCGCCGGGCGGCGGCAGCGTCGCCTGCAGCAGCCACCACGTGATGCCCGCGAGCGCGGCGACCGCGGCGAGCGGCAGCATCTGGGTCCAGCGGAAATGCGTATTCATCCGTCAGGCTCCGCAGGCGGCTGCGAGCAGCGCGTCATAGCGGCGCTGAGCGCGCAGGATCGCGTCGCAGACTTCGCGCACGGCGCCGTGGCCGCCGCGGGCCTCGGCCACCCAGTGCGCGCGGGCGATCACGTCGGGGTGCGCGTTCGCGGGCGCGGTCGCGAAGCCGCAGCGCAGCATCACCGGCAGGTCGGGCCAGTCGTCGCCCATGTAGCCGCACGCGTCGGCGGTGAGGCCGAGCGATGCGATCAGGTCGGCGAACACCGCGAGCTTGTTCTCGACGCCCTGGAACAGGTGCGCGATCTTCATTTCCTTCGCGCGCGCCGCGACGATCTCCGAGCGGCGGCCCGTGATGATCGCGGTCGCGATGCCGGCTTCGCCGAGCAGCTTCACGCCGTGGCCGTCGAGCGAGTTGAACGACTTCATCGCGTCGCCGGCCGCGGTAAACAGCAGGCCGCCGTCGGTCAGCACGCCGTCGACGTCGAAAATCATCAGCTTCACGCGGCTCGCGCGTTCGGCCGCAGTCAGCGCTGCGCTCATCAGATCACCTTCTTCGAAAACAGGTCGTGCATGTTCAGCGCGCCGATCAGCGCGCCGTCGGCATCGACCACCAGCATCTGGTTGATCCGGTGGCGCTCCATCAGTTCCACGGCCTCGACCGCCAGGTGATCCGGCCCGATCGTGCGCGGGTTGCGCGTCATCACGTCGGTGATCGGCAGCGTGCGGAAGTCGCCGTCGCGCGCGAGCACGCGGCGCAGGTCGCCGTCCGTGAAGATGCCCGCGACCTTGCCGTCGGCGTCGACCACGGCCGTCATGCCCAGGCGCTTCGCGGTGATCTGGAACAGCGCGTCCGACAGCGTCGCGTCGAGCCCGACGGACGGGACGTCGTCGCCCGAGCGCATCACGTCGCGCACGTAGGTGAGCAGGCGCCGGCCGAGCGCGCCGCCCGGGTGCGAGCGCGCGAAATCTTCCGAACCGAAGCCGCGCGCGTCGAGCACCGCGACGGCGAGCGCGTCGCCGAGCGCGAGCGCGGCGGTCGTGCTCGCGGTGGGCGCGAGGTTCAGCGGGCATGCTTCCTTCGAGACCGCGGCGTTCAGGTTCACGTCGGCGAGCGTGCCGAGGCTCGACTCCGCGCGGCCCGTGATCGCGATCAGCTTCGCGCCGATCCGCTTGACGAGCGGCAGGATCGCGACGAGTTCTTCCGATTCGCCGGAATAGGAGATGCCGATGAAGACGTCATCGGAGGTGACCATCCCGAGGTCGCCGTGGCTGGCCTCGGCAGGATGGACGAAGAAGGCCGGCGTGCCGGTGCTGGCCAGCGTTGCCGCGATCTTGCGGGCAATATGCCCCGATTTGCCGATACCGGACACCACCACGCGGCCGCGGCAGCCGAGCAGCAGCGCGACGGCCTGGACGAAGTCGCCGTCGAGCTGGTCGCGCAGCGCGCGCACGGCGTCCGCCTCGATGTCGAGCACGTCGCGGGCGAGCGCGAGCGCCCGATCATCATTGATTTTCGCTATCATGCGCGGAGTATAGCAAAGGCGTTTGTTCGCCGCGCCGGGCCTTCGGACTCGTCCGATGTCGCCTATCCCACGCTACGCCATCGCGCCCGCTTCGCGGTGGCCCCGACGAACGAGGACGCTTCGCCCGTGATTTCCCCGCTCGAAATGACGCTCATGCTGCTGCTGGCTTCGGTGGTGGGCGTCGTCGTATTCCGCTCGCTGAACCTCCCGCCGATGCTCGGCTACCTGACCGTCGGCATCCTGGTTGGCCCGCACGCGCTCGGGATCGCGGCGGATCTCGAGCGCGCCGAGCATCTCGCGGAATTCGGCGTGGTGTTCCTGATGTTCTCGATCGGCCTCGAATTCTCGCTTGCGAAACTGAGGTCGATGCAGCGGCTCGTGTTCGGCCTCGGGCTGCTGCAGGTCGTCGCGACGCTTTTGCTCGCGCTGTTGCTCGGCGCGTTGTTCGAGCGCTGGGTGCACATCACGTGGCAGGGCGCCGTCGCGCTCGGCGGCGCGCTCGCGATGTCGTCGACGGCGATCGTGTCGAAGATGCTTGCCGAACGTCTCGAGATCGAGACCGAGCACGGCCGCAACATTTTCGGCGTGCTGCTGTTCCAGGATCTCGCGGTCGTGCCGCTGCTGATCGTGATCGCCGCGTTCGGCGCCGAATCGTCGAAGGATCTCGCGCTGACGCTCGGCTTCGCGGCGGTCAAGATCGTGATCGCGCTCACGCTGCTGCTGGTGATCGGCCAGCGCTTCATGACGCGCTGGCTCAACGTCGTCGCGCGGCGCCGCTCGCAGGAGCTGTTCGTGCTGAACCTGCTGCTCGTCACGCTCGGCGCCGCGTTCATCACCGACAAGTTCGGCCTGTCGCTCGCGCTCGGCGCGTTCATCGCGGGGATGCTGATCTCCGAGACGCCGTTCCGCCATCAGGTGGAGGAGGACATCAAGCCGTTCCGCGACGTGCTGCTCGGCCTGTTCTTCGTGACGACCGGGATGCTGCTCGATCCGCGCGTGATCTGGGAGCATCCGTTGCTCGTGCTCGGCTTCTTCGTCGGGCAGATCCTGTTCAAGGGGACGATGATCGCCGGGCTTGCGCGGTTGTTCGGCGCGACGCCCGGCGTCGCGATGCGCACGGGCATCGGCCTCGCGCAGGCCGGCGAATTCGGCTTCGTGCTGCTGAACCTGATCCTCGACCGGCATCTGGTCGATTCGACGCTGCTGCAGGCGATCCTTGCGTCGATGCTGCTGTCGATGCTCGCCGCGCCGTTCCTGATCCAGAACGCCGACCGGATCGTGATGCGGCTGTCGTCGACCGAATGGATGCAGCAGTCGCTGCAGATGACGCGGATCGCGACGCAAAGCCTGAAGCAGCGCGGCCACGTGATCATCTGCGGCTACGGCCGCGCGGGCCAGAACCTGGCGCGCATGCTCGAACAGGAAGGCATTTCGTATGTCGCGCTCGACCTCGACCCGGACCGCGTGAGCGCGGCCGCGGCAGCCGGCGAATCGGTCGTGTTCGGCGACGCGGCGCGCCGCGAGTCGCTGCTCGCGGCCGGTATCCACCGAGCGGCGGCGGTGGCGATCACCTATGCGAACACGCCGTCCGCGCTGCGCGTGCTGCACCACGTGCACGAGCTCGAGCCGACGCTGCCCGCGATCGTGCGCACCGTCGACGATGCCGATCTCGAGAAGCTGCTCGCGGCCGGCGCGACCGAGGTGATTCCGGAGATCGTCGAGGGCAGCCTGATGCTCGCGTCGCATACGCTGGTGCTGGTCGGCGTGCCGATGCGCAAGGTCGTGCGGCGCGTCGAGGAAATGCGCGACGAGCGCTACAGCCTGCTGCGCGGCTATTTCCGCGGCGCGGACGACGCGGACGACGACGACCACGAGCAGGTGCGGCTACAATCGGTGCCGGTCGATGCGCGCGCGGACGCGGTCGGGCGCTCGCTGGAGGAACTCGGGCTGTATGCGCTCGGGCTGGAAGTCACGGCGATCCGTCGGCACGGCATCCGCGGCGTCGAACCCGATCCGCAGACCAAGCTGCGCGCGAGCGACATCGTCGTGCTGCGCGGGCTGCCCGAGGCGCTCGCGCTCGCGGAGGAGCGGCTGTCGCGCCATCGGCGCGATCCGCCGGCCGCGGCCGCGTGAGCGCCGCTTCAATAACCTGACCCGTATTTTTCGAAACGGTGCCCGATCTTCGCGCACCGTTTTTTTCGGAGAGTTTCATGCCGCATTCGTCGTCGGGCGCGCCGCTCGATCCGGTCGCCTTCATCCACAGCCAGATCCGCACGGTGCCCGACTGGCCGCAGCCGGGCGTGATGTTCCGCGACATCACGACGCTGCTGCAGAGCCCGAAGGCGCTGCGCATCCTCGTCGACCTGTTCGTCGAGCGCTATGTCGATGCGAAGCTCGACTACGTCGCGGGCCTCGATGCGCGCGGCTTCATCATCGCGCCGATCGTCGCGTACGAGCTGAGCGTCGGCTTCGTGCCGATCCGCAAGGTCGGCAAGCTGCCGTACAAGACGCGCTCGGAATCGTACGACCTCGAATACGGCAGCGCGACGGTCGAGATCCACGAGGATGCGTGCCGCCCCGGCGACCGCGTGATCATCATGGACGACCTGATCGCGACCGGCGGCACGATGATGGCGGGGCGCAACCTGCTGCAGCGGCTCGGCGCGGTGGTCGTCGAAGGCGCGGCGATCATCGACCTGCCCGATCTCGGCGGCTCGGCGCTGCTGCGCGACGCGGGACTGCCCGTCTATACCGTTACCGAATTCGCCGGCCACTGAACGCCGGCTTACACCGCGAGGTCACGATGCCCAACTTCATGCTGTTTCTCGCCACGTCGATCGCGATTACGTTCGCGCCGGGTCCCGACAACCTGCAGGTGCTCGCGCGCGGCATCTCGCAGGGCCGCGCGGCCGGCTTCGTCGCCGCGCTCGGCTTCACGGCCGGGATCCTGTTCCACACGACGCTGGCGGCGCTCGGCGTCGCGGCCGTGCTGCGTTCGTCGCCGGTCGCGTTCGAGATCCTGAAGCTCGCGGGCGCCGCGTACCTCGTGTGGATCGGCATCAAGGCGCTGCGCAGCCAGGGCCTCGCGAATGCGCACGCGCGCCCGCCGCAGCCGCTCGGCACGATCTTCCGGCAGAGCGTGATCGGCAACCTGATGAACCCGAAGGTCACGCTGTTCTTCGTCGTGTTCCTGCCGCAGTTCGTCGATCCGCACGGCGCGCAGAGCGTGACGCTGCAGATGTTCGAACTCGGCGCGCTGTTCATGCTGCAGACGGCCGCGATCTTCTCGCTGTTCGGCGTCGGCGCCGGAATGATCGGCGCATGGCTGAAGCGCCGCCCGAAGGCCGGCGTGTGGCTCGACCGGATCGCCGGCGCGACGTTCATCGCGATCGGCATCCGCGTCGCCCTGAAGGACTGACGGCAATGACGTTTCCGTGCATCGCGGCCGCGCGCCGCTTCGATCCGGCCGCGCACCTGCGCTTCGAGATCGCCGGCCAGGCGGTCGGCTGGGTGCGCCGCCAGGATGTCGCGAAGCTTGCGCGCTGGCCCGACGTGTTCGAACTGACCGGCGAGCGCGTCGTGCTGTCGGCGCGCTACGACTCGGTCGACGCGCGCAGCATGGCGCTGGCGAGCGCGATCGGCGCGCTCGCGGCCGAAGGCGCGATTCCCGGCTGGCGCGACGAGATCTACGCGATCCGCAATCGCTTCGACGATGCGCCGCTGGCGTATATCGAGCGCGCCGCGTCGCGGTTTTTCGGGACGCAGACTTATGCGGTGCATCTGAACGGCATCGTAGAATATGCGGCTGCGCCAGCCGCGGCCGTGCCGCAGATGTGGCTCGGCCGCCGCAGCGCGACCAAGGCAACCGACCCCGGCATGCTCGACAACGTCGTCGCGGGCGGCATCGGCTGGGGCCTGGGCGTTCACGAGACGCTTGCGAAAGAGTGCTGGGAAGAAGCCGGCATTCCGGCCGAACTCGCGGCGCGCGCGATCGCGGGCCGCGCGGTGCAGGTGCTGTGCTCGCTGCCGGAAGGCACGCAGTCCGAACTGATCTTCGTGTACGACCTGCCGCTGCCGCACGACTTCGCGCCGCGCAACCAGGACGGCGAAGTGGCCGAGCATCTGCTGGCCGGCGTACCCGAGGTGATTGGCTGGCTGCGCGAAGGCCGCGCGACGATGGACGCGAGCCTCGCGACGCTCGACACGCTGCTGCGCCATCGCTGGCTGACGGCGCAAGAGGCGGCAGGCATCGACGCGCTGTTCGCACCGGCCGCGTGACGCGCGCCGCGACGCGCAGTCCGGCGGCGCGAACGGGCAATTTGACGAATACGGAAACAAAGGGAGTAGCGGTCATGCCGACCGATCACAGCTTTATCTTGAAACTGTCGTGCCCCGACCGGCACGGCATCGTCCACGCGGTCTCGGGCTTCCTGTTCGAGCGCAGCAACAACATCCTCGATTCGGCGCAGTTCGGCGACAGCCGCACCAGCGAATTCTTCATGCGTGTGCACTTCGAGCAGGACGGCAACGGCACGGATGCCGCGTCGGCGCTCGACACGCTTCGCAAGGAATTCGCGCCGCTCGCCGAGCAGTTCTCGATGCGCTGGGAACTGCACGATGCGGCCGTGAAGCCGCGCGTCGTGATCATGGTGTCGAAGATCGGCCACTGCCTGAACGACCTGCTGTTCCGCTATCGCACCGGCCAGCTGCCGATCGAGATCCCGGCGATCGTGTCGAACCACAAGGAGTTCTACCAGCTCGCCGCGAGCTACAACATCCCGTTCCATCACTTCCCGCTGATCGGCGGTTCGTCCGATGCGGCGAAGGCCGCGCAGGAAGCGCGCGTGCTGGAAGTGATCGACGAGCACCAGGCCGATCTCGTCGTGCTTGCGCGCTACATGCAGATCCTGTCGCCGAACATGTGCCAGCAGCTCGCCGGGCGCGCGATCAACATCCACCACTCGTTCCTGCCGAGCTTCAAGGGCGCGAAGCCGTACTACCAGGCGTTCGACCGCGGCGTGAAGCTGATCGGCGCGACCGCGCACTACGTGACGACCGATCTCGACGAAGGCCCGATCATCGAGCAGGAAGTCGAGCGCGTCGACCACAGCATGACGCCCGACCAGTTGACCGCGATCGGCCGCGACGTCGAGTGCGTGACGCTCGCGCGCGCGGTGAAGTGGCACGTCGAGCACCGGATCGTGCTGAACGGGACGAAGACGGTCGTGTTCCGCTGATCTGAATCGGCCGGCCCCCGGTTGGCCGGCCGCCGGAGCGCCGGCCGCCGATCGGCAGCCCCCGGAAACAAAAACGCCGCGCCTCCTTTACGGGGCGCGGCGTTTTTTTGTCGCCTGAGACGCGGGTTTCAGATCAGCCGCAGCAGGTACAGCTCGCGTTTCAGGTACGCATAGAAGATCGGCGCGGCGATCACGCCCGGCAGCCCGAACGCGGCCTCCATGATCAGCATCGCGAGCAGCAGCTCCCACGCGCGCGACTCGATCTGGCCGCCGATGATCTTCGCGTTCAGGAAGTATTCGAGCTTGTGGATGACGACGAGGAACACGAGCGACGCGATCGCGGTGCCCATGCTGACCGATAGCGATACGGCGACGATCAGCGTGTTCGAGATCAGGTTGCCGATCACCGGCAGCAGGCCGACGATGAACGTGACGAGCACGAGCGTCTTCGACAGCGGCAGCCGCTCGTGGAAGATCGGCAGCGCGACGAGCAGGTAGATGCCCGTGAACGTCGCGTTGATCGCCGAGATCTTGATCTGCGCGAACACGATCCGGCGGAACGCGTCGGAGAAGCGCGACACGCGCGTGACGAGCGCGGTCGACAGCGGCCGGCGCACCTTGCCGTGCTCGACGCCGATCGCGATCATCGCGCCGATGATCATCCCGAACAGCACGTGGCCGAAGCCGCGCGCGACGCTCTTGCCGCTCTGCTGGAGCTGGTCCATGTGCGAGTGCATCAGCAAGGCCGCCTTGGTCTTCATCTGCTCGACGTCGACCGGCAGCAGGTTCGCGATCCACGCCGGCGTGCGCGCGCGGGTTTGCTCGACAATCTGCATCAACTGGCCGAGCAGGCTCTGCAGGTTCGGCACCGTGTGCTCGAAATGCTCGATGATGCCGATCGTCAGGCCCGTGAGCCCGCCGACGATCACGATCGCCAGCAGCACGACGGCGACCCAGCGCGCGCGCATGCTCGTCGTGTGGCGTTCGATCACGGGCGCGATCGTGTGGATCAGCTGGTAGACGAGCAGGCCGGCCAGCAGCCCGCCGAGCAGCTTGAGCTCGAGAACGAGCCACATCATGACGATCGTGAGGAAATAGCTGCCGATCTCGAGTGCCGACAGCTTCGGCAGGCTGAAGTCGCTCGTCAGCCGCACGCTGCGCAGGTGCGGCTCGCGGCTCTGCGCATCGCGCGACTCTTGTTGCTTCTCCATCGTGGATTCCTGTCGTTCGTGTGTCATGCCGCACAGCGCGCGGCAGAGCCGGGTTCGCCCGGCGTCGCACCGGATTGGTGTGGAAGGCGAACCTTACGACCGTAAAGTATAGCTGCCATTATGGTCCGCAAACGGGCCGTTTGGCGCGTGGTGTAAACGCAGAAGGGAAAACGAGGGGGCTGCGCGCCGCGGAAGGACGCGCGCGGCCGGGCGGCCGCGCGCGGGAAGGGCCGGGAGGGCCGAAAGCGCGTCAGCCGGCCGCGACTTTGCGGGTCGGGCGCTTGAGCAGCGGCGCGAGGTACTTGCCGGTGAAGCTCGCCTTCGTCTTCGCGACCTGTTCGGGCGTGCCCTGCGCGATGATCTGGCCGCCGCCGGCGCCGCCTTCGGGGCCGAGGTCGATCACCCAGTCGGCCGTCTTGATCACGTCGAGGTTGTGCTCGATGATCACGACCGTGTTGCCCTGGTCGCGCAGCCGGTGGATCACCTCGAGCAGCAGCGCGATGTCGTGGAAGTGCAGGCCGGTGGTCGGCTCGTCGAGGATGTACAGCGTGCGGCCGGTGTCGCGCTTCGACAGCTCCAGCGACAGCTTCACGCGCTGCGCCTCGCCGCCCGACAGCGTCGTGGCCGACTGGCCGAGGCGGATGTAGCCGAGGCCGACGTCGAGCAGCGTCTTCAGCTTGCGCGCGATGACCGGCACCGCGCTGAAGAACTCGTACGCATGCTCGACCGTCATGTCGAGCACTTCGCTGATGTTCTTGCCCTTGTACTGCACTTCGAGCGTTTCGCGGTTGTAGCGCTTGCCGTGGCACACGTCGCACGGCACGTAGACGTCCGGCAGGAAGTGCATCTCGACCTTCAGCACGCCGTCGCCCTGGCACGATTCGCAGCGGCCGCCCTTCACGTTGAACGAGAAGCGGCCCGGATCGTAGCCGCGCTCCTTCGAGGTCGGCACGCCCGAGAACAGCTCGCGGATCGGCGTGAACAGGCCCGTATACGTGGCCGGGTTCGAGCGCGGCGTGCGGCCGATCGGCGACTGGTCGACGTTGATCACCTTGTCGAAGTGCTCGAGGCCCTCGATCGCCTCGTGCGGCGCCGGCTCGGCCGACGAGCCGTACAGGTGGCGCGCGACCGCGTGGTACAGCGTGTCGTTGATCAGCGTCGACTTGCCGGAGCCCGACACGCCGGTGATGCAGGTCAGCAGGCCGACCGGCAGCTCGAGATCGACGTGCTTCAGGTTGTTGCCGTGCGCGTCGACGATGCGCAGCATCCGCTCGGCGTCGGGTGCGATCCGCTCGTCCGGATACTCGATCGTGCGCTTGCCGAGCAGGTACTGGCCCGTCAGCGACTGCGGGTTCGACTGCACCTGCTTCGGCGTGCCTTCGGCCACCACCACGCCGCCGTGCTCGCCCGCGCCGGGGCCCATGTCGACGACGTAGTCGGCCGTGCGGATCATGTCCTCGTCGTGCTCGACGACGATCACCGAGTTGCCGAGGTCGCGCAGGTGCTTGAGCGTGCCGATCAGGCGGTCGTTGTCGCGCTGGTGCAGGCCGATCGACGGCTCGTCGAGCACGTACATCACGCCCGTGAGGCCCGAGCCGATCTGCGACGCGAGCCGGATCCGCTGCGCCTCGCCGCCCGACAGCGTCTCGGCGCTGCGCTCGAGCGACAGGTAGTCGAGGCCGACGTTGTTCAGGAACGTCAGGCGCGCGACGATTTCCTTGATCACCTTGTCGGCGATCTCGCGCTTCGCGCCTTCGAGCGTCAGCCCGTCGAAATAGCCGAGCGCATCGCGCAGCGGCCAGCCGCTGATTTCATAGATGCCGCGCGCGTAGTCGCCCGTGCCGATCCGCACGTGGCGCGCCTCGCGACGCAGGCGCGTGCCTTCGCACGACGGGCACGGCTGGTTGTTCTGGTACTTCGACAGTTCTTCGCGCACCGCGACCGAATCGGTTTCGCGGTAGCGGCGCTCGAGGTTCGGGATGATCCCTTCGAACACGTGCTCGCGGATCGTCGTGCGGCCGCGCTCGTTGATGTACGAGAACGGGATCGTCTGCTTGCCCGAGCCGAACAGCAGCACCTTCCTGATCTTTTCCGGCAGATCCTCGAACGCGGCGTCGATGTCGAATTCGTAGAACGCCGCGAGGCTCTGCAGCATCTGGAAGTAGAACTGGTTGCGGCGGTCCCAGCCCTTCACGGCGCCCGCGGCGAGCGACAGCGACGGGTGCGCGACGACCCGCTTCGGGTCGAAGAACGTGATCTGGCCGAGGCCGTCGCACTCCGGGCACGCGCCCATCGGGTTGTTGAACGAGAACAGGCGCGGCTCCAGCTCCTGCAGCGAGTACGAGCAGATCGGGCACGCGAACTTCGAGCTGAACAGGTGCTCGTGGTCGGTATCCATCTCGAGCGCGATCGCGCGGCCGTCGGCGAGGCGCAGCGCCGTCTCGAACGATTCGGCGAGGCGCTGCTTCATGTCCGGGCGCACCTTCAGGCGATCGACGACGACGTCGATCGTGTGCTTGTCGTTCTTCTTGAGCTTCGGCAGCGACTCGACCTCGTAGATCTTCGCGACGCCTTCGTTCGCGGTGCCGCCGCCCGAGCGCACGCGAAAGCGCACGAAGCCCTGCGCCTGCATCTCCTCGAACAGCTCGACGTGCTCGCCCTTGCGGTTCGCGACGACGGGCGCGAGGATCATCAGCTTGGTTTCCTCGGGCAGCGCGAGCGCGGCGTCGACCATCTGCGACACGCTCTGCGCCTCGAGCGGGATGTCGTGGTCGGGGCAGTACGGCGTGCCGACACGTGCGTACAAAAGTCGCAGGTAGTCGTGGATTTCCGTGACCGTGCCGACGGTCGAACGCGGGTTGTGGGACGTCGCCTTCTGCTCGATCGAGATCGCGGGCGACAGGCCCTCGATCAGGTCGACGTCCGGTTTCTCCATCAACTGCAGGAACTGGCGGGCATAGGCGGACAGGCTTTCGACGTAGCGGCGCTGGCCCTCGGCATAAAGGGTGTCGAACGCAAGCGACGACTTGCCCGACCCTGACAACCCGGTAATCACGATCAGCTTGTGGCGCGGCAGGTCGAGATTGACGTTTTTCAGGTTGTGGGTTCGTGCCCCACGGATACGGATCTGTTCCATGAACCTGGCGAAAATGGAGGGAACCAAACCTGCTACTATAACGGCTTTTCGAGACCGTCGTTTGGGGTCCCCAGCCTTTACAGCAGGTGGCAGCAAGGCGGCGCCTGCGCCGGGGAAAGCGGTCGCGCCGTGCGGTTCCGGCGGCCTGCAGGCCGCCAGCATCCTGCCCCGACGTGTCGCCCGTCAGGCCTCCCGGGCCGCCGGTCCTGATCTTCCGCCGCCCGCTACCGGGCGGACATTCCGATCATTCGAAATTCATTCCCGATGTCCAATCCGTCCGCCACGTCTTCCCGCATGACTGCGCCCGAATTGCGCGCGACCACGTCGCTCGCGGCGATCTTCGCGCTGCGCATGCTCGGCCTGTTCATGATCATGCCGGTGTTCTCGGTCTACGCGAAAACCATCCCGGGCGGCGACAACGTGCTGCTCGTCGGCATCGCGCTCGGGGCCTACGGCGTCACGCAGTCGCTGTTCTACATTTTCTACGGCTGGGCGTCCGACAAGTTCGGCCGCAAGCCGGTGATCGCCGCGGGCCTCGTGATCTTCGCGCTCGGCAGCTTCGTCGCCGCGTTCGCGCACGACATCACGTGGATCATCGTCGGCCGCGTGATCCAGGGGATGGGCGCCGTATCGTCCGCGGTGCTCGCGTTCATCGCCGACCTGACTTCCGAGCAGAACCGTACCAAGGCGATGGCGATGGTCGGCGGCTCGATCGGCGTGTCGTTCGCGGTCGCGATCGTCGGCGCGCCGATCGTGTTCCACTGGGTCGGGATGAGCGGGCTGTTCACGATCGTCGGCGTGCTGTCGATCCTCGCGATCGGCGTCGTGCTGTGGATCGTGCCCGACGCGGCGAAGCCCGTGCACGTGCCCGCGCCGTTCGCCGAGGTGCTGCACAACGTCGAGCTGCTGCGCCTGAACTTCGGCGTGCTGGTGCTGCACGCGACGCAGACGGCGCTGTTTCTCGTCGTGCCGCGTCTGCTCGTCGACGGCGGGCTGCCGGTCGCCGCGCACTGGAAGGTCTACCTGCCGGTGATGGGGCTCGCGTTCGTGATGATGGTCCCGGCGATCATCGTCGCGGAAAAGCGGGGCAAGATGAAGCCGGTGCTGCTCGGCGGCATTCTGGCTATCCTGATCGGCCAATTGCTGCTGGGCAGCGCGCCGCATACCATCCTGATTGTGGCGGCGATCCTGTTCGTCTACTTCCTGGGGTTCAACATCCTGGAAGCGTCGCAGCCGTCGCTCGTGTCGAAGCTCGCGCCGGGTTCGCGCAAGGGTGCGGCCACGGGCGTGTACAACACCACGCAGTCGATCGGGCTCGCGCTCGGCGGCATCATGGGCGGCTGGCTGCTGAAGCACGGCGGCGCGAACACCGTGTTCTACGCGTGTTCGGGGCTCGTTGCCGCGTGGCTTATAATCGCGGCCAGCATGAAAGCGCCGCCGCGCAAGGCCTGAACCCAATTTTCGGGCAGGCACCGGCGGCGTTCGCCGGCTTGCCCGGCGAGCCGCTCCGACGCATGCGCGGGCGGCCCGGCATCGAATTTACTGGAGAAACACATGGCATCCGTCAACAAGGTCATCCTCGTCGGCAATCTCGGCGCCGATCCTGAAGTCCGTTACCTGCCGAGCGGCGACGCGGTTGCGAACATCCGTCTCGCGACGACCGACCGCTACAAGGACAAGGCAAGCGGCGATTTCAAGGAAATGACCGAGTGGCATCGCGTCGCGTTCTTCGGCCGTCTGGCGGAAATCGTCAGCGAATACCTGAAGAAGGGTTCGTCGGTCTATATCGAGGGCCGCATCCGCACGCGCAAGTGGCAAGGCCAGGACGGCCAGGATCGTTACTCGACCGAAATCGTCGCCGACCAGATGCAGATGCTCGGTGGCCGCGGCGGTGCGGGCGGCGGTGGCGGCGGCGGTGACGAAGGCGGTTACGGCGGCGGCTACGGTGGCGGTGGTGGCGGCCGCGGCGAGCAGACGGAACGCGCCGGTGGTGGCGGCGGTCGTGCCGGCGGTGCGGCGCGTGGCGGTGCTGGCGGCGGCGCGCAGAGCCGTCCGAGCGCACCGGCAGGCGGCGGCTTCGACGAGATGGACGACGATATCCCGTTCTAGCCGGAACGTCAGTGGTAACGATAGACTCGAATTTCCAGGCTAAATCAATGAGTTAGCTTGGTGATTCGGGTCTTTTTTTGTTTACATATTTTTCGAGCTAGGCGGAACGTGGCTGGCCAGTAAAAATAGGCCCCGTTCATGGAACGGAGCCTATCGTGGCGAAATATTCGATCCGCGAAGTTCGCCTTGAGAGCGGCGGACGCTTCCCTCTCTTGGTGCACGACGATCCGCTAGGGTTGCCGGCGCAAGAGACCTTGGAGTACTGGTTAGCGAAGCTTCGTGCACGGGGGCTTCGCCGTGCCAGCATTCGCCATCGGACGAGAGCGCTTGAGCGTCTGACTTTTTCCCGCGCGAAGGTCGTCCATCTCAAGCATCGTGTGCCGCAACCCGCGGCACGTGACGAGTTCTCAGGACGACCGGTGCGCGTGATTGACGCCGAGGGGCGCGAGATCGCCGACGACTATCGCACGTGGATCGACGAGCAGCTCGACGCGCACATTGGCCATCCGGAATGCGAGAGTACTCATGCCCAGCGAACCTGATAAATCCGACCACCGCGAGTTGATCACTGGTGCATCCGTGGTCGCAGTCCTCGGTATGATCGGAGCGGTCGGAAAGTGGGGGCTGGATCTCTATCGCGCGCGCGTGATCGCCCAAACCGAAAGTGGCCGCCGAGCGCTCGACGATGCGATCCGGCTGGAGGGGTACGCGTACACCTGCCGCCAGCTGATCAATGAGAATTCCTACACGGCGGCGCAGATTGCCCCGTGGAGCCAACCAGAATTCTTTTCGTTCAGCCGACCAGGTGCCGCACACGATCGCTTACGCGGAATTGACTGCGCACGCCGAAAGGCAGATTCGTGAGTACGTTGCATTGGCCGCCGCTGCCGGCGACGACCCGGAGCGCGGAGCGATGCGCGCGTCGGCCGTCAGCGTTTTTGCATTCTGGGTGGGCCATGTCAATCGACTCCGGAAAACCGCCGACGAAGCCGGTCGGCGCATGCTCAACGCCGATGAGTCGCGCCTGTTGGCGCTGGTCGCATGACCGATTCCGCGCATTCCACCGAGGTGGGGCTTGCTGATTGCTGCACGTGATGACGACTACCATGACAGACTGCGACGACTACTGCGCCAGACAGCACCTCGGCGATGTGACGACCTTGGCGGATTACATCGCTGCAATCACGCAGCACCTCAATGGCGCCACTCGTTATTTGTATCGAGGCCATCGAGACGCGAGTTGGAAGCTGCTCCCCAGCGTCGCCCGCTACGCATTGAGCGATCTGAACGTTGAACGCGCAATGCTGGACGAGTTCAAGCGCCGCGCGATTCCTTATCTCGAATCTCACCTCGATCTGCAGAATGCGGATTGGCTGCCGGCGTTGCTATCAACTTTATTGGCGTCATGTTTGGCGACCGAAGCGGTGGTTTGCAAGTTGACTTGAAGAATCCAAGATTCACGCCAGCTTTGCTCTTGCGTCTAGTCCGGATTGCCTATCAGTACGTGCCACCGTCAGACGATATTTTCCACGAGGGAGCCTATTCCCCGGGACCTCGCGATGACGCACAGACAGGGCGCAATGCCTTGCTTAGTGCGATTCTTGATGCAAAAGGTCCCGACGCATGGGTGGCCAAGTTGGAGATGTCCGCAGACCCGCTCTTTGCTCATTTCCGTGATCGGCTAAATGCGTTGGCCCGTGAAAAGGCAGCTGAAGAAGCGGACGATGCCGTGTTCGAGGAAGCGGACGTAACCGCGTTAAATCTGTATGGAGAGGCACCACCGACGACACATGACGATATGTTTTCGCTGCTCGTCGATCGATTGGACGATCTCGACGATCTGCTTCTCCAGGATGTTTCACCACGGGCTGGTTGGGCGCAGATCAAAGAAGAAAAGGTGGTGCGTCAATTGATCGCGCTCCAATTGCAGAGCGCGTCGAACGGAGCTTATACGGTTGATCAAGAGGCGGTTACCGCGGACGAGAAGGAAACTGATATCCGGCTACGAGTGGCATCGTCGGGGCAGCAAGGCACAATCGAACTCAAGATTGGTGAGAAATGGTCGGGGCGCGAACTACGTGACACGATTCAGAATCAACTCGTCGCTAAATACATGGCTGCAGAAATGTGTCGCTCCGGTTGTCTTCTCGTAACAGCGGTCGGCGACCAAGGATGGAAGCATCCGGATACTGGGGCATCGATGGGTATCGTGGAGTTGCAGGCTATGCTCGATGACGAAGCCGCAAGAATCGTTCGTGACATGGGGGGATGCCTGCGGCTCGCTGCTAGGGTGCTTGATCTTCGACCACGCCTTGTTACAGAAGCAAAAGCAAAGTCGCGGATATGATGCACTTGTTAGCCCTTTGGCGACAGCGTCGGATACGTGCATCATGTTGTCAAGGACGGTGGCTCGACGGTGATTAACGTTACCGAGCCAGGGCGCCACTTGCTTTCGCCAGGGATTGTCAGGCGCTGGGTATCGGACGACGGTGATTCGATCAGCATCCATACTTACGGAGAGGGAACCGGATATCTCCCGAAGATTAATGAATGGGCCGCTGATTCGTTGTGGGACAAAGTTGACGCAAACATATTTAAATATATGGGGTGTCAAGGAGATAAAAAGTGAGATTCTCTGAGCTGCTTGGGGCAAGCTTGACTGCCGCAATTGTGGGTGGAGTGTTGATTGGGCTTCTTTCCATTCGGGACTTCGGGGTTGTCTCGCTTTTGTTCGCCATCGTTGCGTTTGTGGTCGCATTTTTTTTGGCAATGATTTTGTCTTATCCGATGGCTTGGGTAAAAGCGACGATTCCATCTGGTGCAATTTTTCCAGTGATTATCATTGTTGGTGGAGTTGCGGCAGCACTTATTCTTGCAGTGCTTACGAAGGCATCGTGGGCGGATATGGTGTCGATCAACAAAATGGTGTTGCTGTACTCGGCAATTGGCGTTGTGTGCGCGATTTCTGCTTTTGGGTACATTGAGAGGTCCGTGATTTTTGAAGGACTACGTAAGCTATTCGGATAGGTAGCACGACGCGGAGGCTGCATTGACAAAGCCGATCATTCGCAAGGGTGATTCAACTGATCACGGTGGCTTGGTGCTCGAAGGCTTCGAGCGTGCCGACCTAAACGGTCGTCCGCCAGCAGGTATTGGACATATGGTTGCGTGCCCGAAATGCAGCGGTGTCTTTCCCATTGTTCAGGGTTCGAACCAGTATGCGATAGATGGTCGGCCGGTAGCACTGGATGGGATGAAGACCGCGTGTGGCGCCGCGCTAATAGCGACTCAACAGACGTTTGTCGTGAGTAGTTGAGTCTGGCCGACTCTTGCTGTCGGAGGAGCCGAGCTACTTCACCAATACATGCTTGCGGTACCGACACACGGATTGGGGCGCTGGATCTTTGCAAGCAGTGCTTAATGATGATGCGGCTAGCGTAGCCTCTGACAAGGGGATACCGTTGTGAGTCCCTGCAGGAGTGTCTGATCATCGGCTGAACTCGACCATGAGGCAATCGCTACGCCGAGAGTATGATGCGCTTGTTATCGTATACGGCGACCTATAGGATATGAACCTTGAGCGACGTAGTCGATTCGGTGGTGAACAGCCTACCGTTCGAGGCACGAGGGTTCACGATTCCGATCGCACCGGTCAGCATCCAAAGGGCTTGCGTGGTCTTTGCTGGAAGGCTCCTTACAAGTGGCCATCATCGTTCAGTGGAATTTGTGGCGTTTCAACAAGTTGGCGGAATTTTTTACAGCACTATGTTCCGCTAACCGTTCTAATCGGCAAGTCGGCATCCCGCATCACGATGGGTCCGAATGTCCGAGTCAAGCCGGTTGCTTGGCCCGGGTCTTCGGGCCTTGCTTCGTTTACGTCCTTGTACGTCGCATTCCAGGCGAACCGTGGCTGACGAACTCCCCGACCTCATCGCTGCGCATCTCGACGTGTTGTTCTGCGGGATCAACCCCGGCATGATCGCCGCCGCAACCGGGCATCACTTCGCGGGGAGAAGCAATCGCTTCTGGCGCGTGATTCATCTCGCGGGTTTCACGCCAACGGAAATTCCTCCGCAGGACGATCGCGCGATACTCCGGTACGGCTGCGGCCTGACGGCGGTGGTTAGGCGGCCGACCGCGAGTGCCGATCAGCTTTCGCGCGCGGAATTTGTCGCGGCGGCGGCGGAGTTCGAGCAGAAGGTCGCGCGTTATGGGCCGCGCTTTGTCGCCTTTCTCGGCAAGGCGGCGTACTCGGCGCTTTCGGGGCAACGCGAAGTCGCGTGGGGATTGCAGCCGGCGCGCTTGCAGCACGCGAGCGTCTGGGTGCTGCCCAATCCCAGCGGGAGAAATCTTGCGTTCGGTCTCGACGATCTGATCGATGCGTATCGTCAGCTTTATCTGCACGCGAGGACCGCTTCCGGTCGTCAGCCGGAGGAGCAGCCGGATGCGACTCGGTAAGACGTCATCCCCATGGCCGGGCACCGTGTTGCCGCGTGCGTTCTTCGATCGTGCAGCGACCGACGTCGCGCCGCAACTGCTCAACAAGATCCTCGCGGCAGCCGACGGCCGGGCCGGCCGCATCGTCGAAGTGGAGGCCTATGCCGGCGCGATCGACCCGGCGGCGCATACCTATCGCGGCAAGACGCCGCGCAATGCGACGATGTTCGGACCGCCCGGGCACCTGTACGTCTATTTCACGTACGGCATGCACTGGTGCTGCAATTGCGTGTGCGGCCCGGACGGCATGGGAACAGGCGTGCTGATCCGTGCGCTGGAACCGCTGCACGGGCTCGAACAGATGCGTGCGGCACGGCCGCCGCTGACGCGCGATCGCGACCTGTGCCGCGGGCCGGCGCGGCTGACCCAGGCGATGGGGATCGGCGGCGCCCAGGATGGCGTCGATCTGGTCGGCGCGCGCGAAGGGTTCGCGGTCGTGGACGACGGCATGGCGCCGCCCACCGATCTGGCGGGCGGGCCGCGCATCGGCATTCGCGTCGGCAAGGATTTCCCGTGGCGATGGAGCGTGCCCGGCAATCGCCATGTATCGGGGGCGCTGCCGCGCACCTGATGCGTGCCGCGCACAATCGCGCGTAATTCGATCTGCGTCACGCTGCCGCCATTATTGACCGGCTAAGCTGATCCTTTCGACGTTTCGATCGAGGAGACACCATGCGGCGGGTCGTATTCAACCAGAAGGGCGGCGTGGGCAAATCGACGATCGTCTGCAACCTGGCGGCGATCAGCGCGAGCGAAGGGCTGCGCACGCTCGTCATCGATCTCGATGCGCAGGCGAACTCCACGCGCTACCTGCTCGGCGACGCCGCGGCCGACGTGCAACCGGGTGTGGCCGGATTCTTCGAAACCGCGCTGACCTTCAACTTCCGTCCGGTCGACGTCGCGTCGTTCATTCATCCGACCCCGTTCGAAGGGCTCGACGTGATGCCCGCGCATCCGGACCTCGACGCGCTGCACGGCAAGCTCGAATCGCGCTACAAGATCTACAAGCTGCGCGACGCGCTGAACGAACTCGACACCTACGACGCCGTGTACATCGACACGCCGCCCGCGCTGAATTTCTATACGCGCTCGGCGCTGATCGCGGTCGAGCGCTGCCTGATCCCGTTCGACTGCGACGACTTCTCGCGCCGCGCGCTGTACACGCTGCTCGAGAACGTGAAGGAAATCCAGCAGGACCACAACGCGGCGCTCGAGGTGGAAGGAATCGTCATCAACCAGTTCCAGCCGCGCGCGAGCCTGCCGCAACGGCTGGTCGACGAACTCGTCGACGAAGGGCTGCCGGTGCTCGCGTCGAGGCTGTCGGCGTCGGTGAAGATCCGCGAGTCGCATCAGCAGTCCAAGCCGGTGATCCATCTCGAACCCGGGCATAAGCTCGCACAGGAATTCCGCGCACTGCATCGCGAACTGGCCGGCTGATCGCCCGCACGCCGGCGCCGGCCGCGGCCGTTTCATACGGCCGCGCCAGGTTTTTCCATTGCGACCCGCAATTCATCCGATCATTGATTTTGTCATTAATAATCCCGGAAACGATTTCATAATAAATCCCGAAAAATCGATTACATAAGTGACTGCTTCATTTTCAATGAGCGCCGGTTTTCTAATAAACGGAATAGTGAATTGGTAAATGTTGTGCAGCGTCATGATGCGCTATGCTGTAAAAAGGCAATACGGGACAGAGTGCCGCGGTATTTTTTTCTCTGCGATGCCGGCACGTCGCGGGCTCAGGCAGTCGCTCGAAATGAAATGAGGGTTTACACTTATCATTAATGCCATTTTATTGACAATTAATCGATCTAGAATGGCTTCCTCCAACTTCTCGTGCTCAAATGAGTGGGGAGTTGTCAATAAGCAAGCCGGCTTTCGATCTGGCTTCTATTTTTCTTTACGTCGTCTCTCGCATTTCCAACAGGAGCGTGCCCGATGTCCGTATTTGCCCCCGAAAAATTCGCCGCCGATTATCAATCCGGTATCGCCGCATGGTTCGCGATCGCCCGTCCGGCGATCAAGGGTTTCGAGGCTGTCGTCGAACTCAACCTGCAAGCGGCCCGGACGGCGCTCGAGGAATACGAAGACAAGCTGAAGAACGCCTTCAACAGCAGCAATCCGGCCGCGGGTTTCGCGCAGCAGGCAGCCGTACCGCAGGAAGCGGCCGGCAAGGTCGTGTCGTACGGCCGCCATCTGTTCGACATCGCGGTGTCGACGCAATCGGAATGGGCGAAGGTCGCGCAGGCGCAATACGAACAGAACGACAAGCGCCTGAAGGACGTGATCGGTGAACTGTCGAAGCATGCGCCGGCCGGCTCGGCGCCGGTGGTGGCCGCGCTGAATTCGGCGCTGTCCGCGGCGACGGCAGCGGCCGACTCCGTGCGCGCAGCGACGGGTCAGGCGATCGAAGCCGCACAGAGCGGCTTCGATGCGGTCAGCGAAACGGCCACGCGTGGCGCCAAGCAGACGGCTGCCGCCGCACGCAAGGACGCGGCAGCGGCTGCGCGCGAATCGGCCGCGTAACGACGCAACCGCGGCTGTAACCGCGGGCGTGAGCGCGTGTCGCGCGCAGGCGCGACGCGATTGATCGGCGTCGGATGGCGCCGCGCACCGCGTGTGTTGCGCGGTGTCCGGCGGCCCTCCGGTTTGCCGCAAGGCGCCGATGCAGGTGCGGGCCGTGCCGGTGTGCCGCCGGTGCGACCGGACGCTGCTCGTGGCGCGGCGGCGTGCAACCTTTATCGCGCCGAACGGCCCGACGTGCGCCATCGCCAATTGCAGCCGGCCCGTGCCGGCGCCAGAACGACAACTTGATTTCGATGCAGGAACTGAACATGACGGACGTAGTGATCGTATCGGCCGCGCGGACCGCGGTCGGCAAATTCGGTGGCTCGCTTGCGAAGATTGCGGCGCCCGAGCTGGGCGCGACGGTGATCCGCGCGGTGCTGGAGCGTGCGGGCGTGAAGCCCGAGCAGGTCA
>NZ_JBNCAB010000040.1:0-62329 GCF_049805555.1 Burkholderia sp. DN3021
TCGTATAGACCGCTCTTGGAATTCGATTCATCCATGCCTCCGTTTCTCGATTTTACGAAACGTTGGCTTCCATTTTTTTCGCCCGGCCTCAGTCGATCCACATGTGCATTTCTGGGATGCCGATGCGTTGAGCTACGGCTGGCTCGACCGCGCGCAACCGGCGTTTTCCGGGCCGGTGGCGGCGCTGCCGCGCGCATACGGTCCGGCCGACCTGCGCGCGGACGCGGGCGGGATCGACATCCTGAAAGTCGTGCACGTCGAAGCGATCCATGACGCGTGGACCACGCCGAGCGAGGTCGAATGGCTGCAGGCGCTGGCCGACACGCCGGCGAGCGGCGGCATGCCCGAGGGCATTGTCGCGGGCGTCGACCTGTCGCGTGCCGACGCGCCTGCGAGGCTCGAGGCGGCCGCCGCCTGCGCGAACGTGCGCGGCATTCGCCAGGTACTGAACCGTCACGCGAACCCCTGGTACAACTACGTCGATCGCGACTATCTCGACGATCCGGGCTGGCGCGACCATTTCGGGTGGCTCGCACGGCTCGGGCTGTCGTTCGACCTGCAGCTCTATCCGTCCCAGGTCGGGGCCGCGCTGACGCTGATCGACGCGCATCCGGACACGGTCTTCATCGTCAATCACGCGGGCATGTTCGTCGACCGCGACAGCGTGCACGGCTACCGCGCGTGGCGCACCGGGCTGCACGGGCTCGCCCGGCGCGAGAACGTCATGCTCAAGCTGAGCGGGCTTGCGATGTTCGATCACAGGTGGACGACCGAGAGCTTCCGGCCATATGTGCTCGAGGGGATCGACGCATTCGGCGCCGCGCGATGCATGTTCGCGTCGAATTTTCCGATCGACCGGCTGCATGCCGGGTATCCGGCGCTCTGGCGAGCGTATTCGGAGATCATCGCAGGGGCGAGCGATGCGGAGAGGCACGCGTTGTGTGTCGGCAATGCAGAGCGGATTTATCGCATCTGATACTCCGGCACGCGGGCGGGCCCAACGTCGCCGCGTTTCCGCCCGCTAGCTGTTGCGCAGGAACACGACGTAGCCGCGGAACCACGGATTCGTCGCGAGGTACGGCGGCGCGTCCCACTCGCCGCCCTGGATCACGCCGATCCGGAACGGCAGTTGCAGCCGCGCGACGCGCGGCAGGTAGGCCGCATAGTCGGGGATCGTGCTGCGCCCCTGGTAGGTCTGCACGACCACCTCGTCGACGATGCCCCTGAGCTGGTTGACCTGGTCGGCATCGATGCGGCTGCTCCAGTCGAGCAGCCCCGTGATGCTCAACCGGCAATCGGCGGGCAAGGTCTCGCGCAACGTCCGCAGGAATTCGACGTAGTCCTGCAGATGGCGCGTACGCGCATCGAAGTCGATCTGGATGCCCGCGATCGTGCGGCCCGATGCGCGCCAGCGCGTGAGCTGCGCCAGCATGATCTGCGTGACGCGCGGCGTCCAGCGCAGCGTATGCGCGCGGTAGACGAGCCAGACGCGCGCGTTCGGCGCGGGCGGCAGTGCGACGCCCTGCGCGATGACGCGTACCTGCGACTCGTCCCGCGGCGATGCTTCGATCTGCCCTTGCAGCACGTAGACGGCGCGCGCGCCGCTTACGACCGCTTGCGGTTTCACGCCGGCCCACAGCCAGAACGCGTCGTACTGTGCGGGATCGACGGTGCCGGCCAGCACGATGCGTCCGGCCAGCAGCAGCGCGACGCACGCAATGCGCTTCACGCCGCGCTCACCAGTAGTAGCGGAGCTTCTGCGCCCACGGACTGCCCGGATAGGTGGCCTTCAGCGTATCGAACCAGCGCTTGCGCGTGTTCTTCGGCACGTCCTTGCCGCCGCAGTCGTTGCTGCCCGACGGCGCATAGCACTTGATCGCGCGGTAGAACGCGTAAGCGCGGTCGTTCGGGTTCGCCTGCGCGTCGGCCATCACCGTCGCGTAGCTCGACATCCGCTCGTACGGCTTGCCCGCGAACTGCGACGGCGATGCGCCGAGCGTCGGCGGTACGCGCGTGGAGGATGTCGACGACGCGTTGCGCATCCACAGCGGCACCGGATCGTTTTCGAGGCCGGCCGCGGGCGGATGACGGCGCACGAAATCGGCGAGGCAGTTCAGCCCTTTCGAATCGCCGGGGTTTTGCTGAAGCGTCGCGGCGATGTCGCGTGCGGACGGGCACGTGTAGCCGTCTTCGTTCCTGGTGCCGGGCGCGACGAACGGCTTCAACGGATCGGCGGGCGTGCCGGACACCAGCGCGGCGTCGGCGATGAAGTCGGCATAGTGCGAGCGCGTGAGCTCCTTGTACAGCAGCGTGTACAGCGCGGTGTCGCGCAGCGCGCCGCCGGTCGCCTGGTTCTGCGCCTGCGCGCGCAGCAGGTCGGCACCGGCCGTGCTCTGCAGCAGGATCGCCCGGAGCGCGGCGTTCTGCACGGGCGAATCGTCGGCGAACACGTCGTTGACGAGCCCGGCCTGCTCCAGGTTGATCGCGAGCGCGAGTTCCAGCGCCTCGCGCTGGAAGCGGAATTTGGCGAGCGGGATCAGGTCGCGCCACAGCTGGCGGGCCTTGTCGGTCTGGCCGCTGTCCTCCAGCGCGAACGCGCGCAGCGCCTGCTGGCTCAGACCGAAGTAGTCGAGCGGCACGGCGGGTGTCTGCGGCAGCAGTTCGAGGGCAGCATCCGGCTTGTGCCCGATCTGGACATACCAGGTCGCGAGCAGGTAGTCGTAGAGCGCGGGCGCGTTCGCGAAGCGCGGCTTCTGCGCCTGCAGGTCGTCCAGCGTCAGCGGCTTGCCGCGGCTCGAATCGCTGCTGTCCGACGTACGCATGCGCAGCAGATCGACGGTCGCGAGCACGGTCGGCGACTGGATCTGGGCCGCGTCGAGGTCCGACCCGAACAGCAGCTTGCTGTCGAGTTCGTTCGCCAGTTGCATCAGCGGCACGTTCGAGGTCGCGGGCGACCAGCGCGCGAGCGCATGGCCGTAGAGGTCGGCCTGCTGCGTGACGTTTCCGCCTAGCCACGCGACGCGCCGCAACAGCCCCGTCGCGGACACCGCATAGCGCCCCTGCGGATACACCTTCAGGTAGGTGCGAAACACCGTATTCGCGGCGTCGAGCGACACCTTCGTCACGCGAGCGCGCGACGGCGTGGGGCTGTCGTTGTCGAATACATTGGCCTGCGCGGCGTTCAACTGCGCGCGCCCGGCCATATAGAGGCCGGTTTCCTTCAGCCACGGGTTCGCGCTGTGCGATGCGTTCGCGAAGGCCTTGGTCGCGGCGAGGAAGTCGGCGCGGTAGAACGCGTTCGTGCCGTCGAGGTACGCGGCGAACTGCTGGCCAAGCGGCGATTTGACCGGCGGCTTCGTCCAGGTGGCGCTCGCGCCGCCCGCGGCACAGGTTTTCTGCGTGATGTCGGCGCGCGCCGCGCGCAGGCGCGCGGCTTCGTCGGCGGGGATGCCGCCGGCACCGCTCAGCGCGTCGTTGAACGCGTCGGCACCGGCATTCATGCTGCGGCAGATGCTGCCTTCGCCGTCGGCGTACCGGTTCGACGGCGCATCCGCATCCGACCCGCTGCCGGTCTTGTCGGGCTCCTTCTGGCCGATATAGATCCATCCGGAAAAGTCCATCGGGAACGGCACGATGATCTGGTTGATCCGGTCTTTCGCCGGGATCGTCTTCGGGTCCGGGAACACCTGTGCGACCTTGGCGCTGTCGACCATCATCAGCATCGCGTTGATGCGCGTGTCGTTGGCAGGGCTCAGCATCGGCACGTTGCTGCACGAGTACGTATTCTGCCGGAGCGTGGCCGGCGCGTAGCAAGTGTCGTCCGAGCTGGCATGAGCGCCGGGGATCCAGAGCAGGCTGGCCGCCAGCGCGGCGAACAGGTTTCGTTGCAGCAATGGGTTTCTTCGCATTTTTCTTGTGCTGGGGTGGGGCCGCGATGGCCGGGTCTCTCAGGGGGCGTCGTGCCCCGGCGCGTATCGTACCTCACGGGCGGGACGGATAGCGCCGGCGGGTAGTGCGGTCGCGGTGATCAGGCGACGGGCGCGAGTCTGTCGGCCGGTCGCGGCGATTGCCGGCCCGACGAAATGGAAGTCCACTCAGTGTAGACGTAACGCCACCTTGAATCCGGATCGCCTGAATTAAGATTCAGCCGGCAGTTGCGGACAGCCCGGCGATAGACGACGTGTCGTCATTGCTGTCCGGCCGGGGAGGTCCGCCGAAAGCGGCGTTCGCGTCGATCCGCGCGACGGAATCGATCATGACGGGGAGGCGAACAGATGCCGCTTTCCATGCCTGCTCAATAGTATTGCTTATCAAATAGCCCGATCGAAGCCGCGCGTCGTTTCGGCGAACGGCAGACGAGAGTACGCCGGCAAATGAAAACAAGAGGATTCCGATGAAACCCATTACATGGATGGTCATGGCAGCCGCTCTCGCGCTGAGCGCATGCGGCGGCGACGATGTCGCCCCGAACGGCGGCGCGTCATTGTCGACGCCGAACAATCCCGGTTCACCTTCCGGTCCGTCAGCGCCCGGCGGCGGTTCGAACGGCAGCCCGACGGGCGGCGGGACCGCGCAGCCGCAGGCCGGCTGGTCGCCGGCCGTTGCGCTGGACGGCAAGGGGCCGGAGGGCGAGCCCAGCGTGACGATCGACGCGAGCGGCAACGCGCTTGCCACCTGGATGACCAATGGCCCGGCCGGCGCGAACGGCAACGAGATGTGGGGCGCGCGCTATGTCCCGGGCTCGGGCTGGGCAAGTGCGACGCGGCTCGACACGGGCGACGGTTCGCATTCGATGAACGGGTTGAGCGGGGTTCAGCCGCAACTGGTCGGTAACGCGAGCGGGCAGGCGGTCGCGTTCTGGACCGAATGGATGCCGGGCCCCAACACGTACGCACTGTGGGCGCGCCCGTACAGCCCGAATACCGGATGGGGCGCGGCATTCGAACTGGCGCCGGATATGGCGGGTTCGTCCTATACGGCCGGGATCGACAGTCAGGGCAATGCGCTCGTCGCATGGACGCAGTCGATCAGCCTGCTGGATACACGCATTGCGTGGACGCGCTATACGCCGGCCGGCCAGTGGTCGCCGACGGCGCTGATCCAGATGCCGGTGCAGACCGGGCCGGGCGCCGTGACCGGCGATACCGACAACGTGCGGCCGATGATGTCGGTGCTGTCGTCCGGCCGGGCCGTGCTCGCGTGGCGGCAGACCAATCATACGCACTCGGCGCTTTGGACCGCTACGTACGACGCGACGAACGGCTGGACCAACGTCAATCAGGCCGTGTCGAACACGAGCCTGTTCACGACGATCATCTCGCCGGTGGCCGGCATGGACGTGAAGGGCAACATCACGCTGGTCTGGGGGCAACTCGACGTGACCGGCGGGAAGATCCTCACCACCACGATGTCGCAGCGCTACGTGTCCGGAACCGGGTGGCAGCCCGCGCAGTCAGTGGCGCCCGCGATCGCGGAGCCGACGGGCTTCATCGCGACGCCGATGCTGACCGTCAACGAAAACGGCGTGGCTGCCGTGATGTGGGCGGAAGGGGGCGCGGTCCTGCAGGCGAGCGTGTCCGATGCCAGCGGAAACTGGGGGCCGCTGCAGCGACTGACGGAACACCTGAACGGGGCGGCAGCCCAGTACCCGCCGCTGGTGATCGACGCGGCCGGCAACGTGACGGCCGCATGGCAGGACACGGGCATGCCGGGCGCGTCGGCAGTCATCGCGGCCAGCTACCGGAACGGTGCGTGGAGCGCGTCGACGCTGGCGGCACAGAGTGCGTCGTGGCCGGCGCTCGCCGTCAACGCGACGGGGGCGATGGCGCTTGTCTGGCAATCGTATGTCGCGAGTGTCGGCAGCCAGCTGCAGGCCAGCTTTTATACCCCGGGCTCGTAACCGTTTCGCGTCGGGAAATCGAAGGAGAAGTCATGAAGAAGACCTTGCATTGCACTGTACGGACCGCGCTGGGCATCGCGGTCGCCGGCCTCGTGTTGTCCGCGTGCGGCACGACGCAGATGAACATGGTCGACGTCCAGACGTCGACCGCGAAGACGCTCGGGCTGGCGTCGTCGGACGAGATCACGATCGCCAACGTGCAGTACGGGAAGAAGGACGGGCTGGGCGGCCAGAAGGTGAGTTACGACGCGACGACCGGCAAGGGGCGGCGTTTCGGCTGTACGGTGTTCATGATTCCGGGGCTCACGCCGATCGACCGGCCGACGTACAACAACTGGGAATGCCATCCGCAGCGCTGATGGCGCGATGACGACGACGCCCGCCGCAGGGCGTCGGTCGACCGCTTTCGTGGACGATATGCCGCGCCGGCCTTGCGCCGGCGCAATTTGGTCCGATAATCGACGAACCGATTCATCCTTTCCCGTCGGCTCGATAAAAAAACTGTCATGGATCAAGCGGCATTCGTCCCTGTTTTCAAGTTTCGCACGATCGACTACCCCGAGCCGGACCGGTTCCACGTCTGGGTCAAGGACATGCTATGCGACTACCGGCTCGATGACGACGGCGGCCACGGCGCGTTCGACGCGGAAGCGAGCGGCGCGGCGCTCGGCCCGTTGATCCTGTCGGGCCGGCACTGGCGGTCGCGCGCGCCGACCTATACGGTTCACCGGACCACGCGGCGGATCCGGCTCGACGGCCAGGATTCGATCCGGTTCACGCTGCTGCTCGGCGGACGACTCGCGAGCCGCATCGGCGGGCCGGAGCTGTTCAAGCGCGCCGGCGACCTGTTCGTCTATGACGTCGCACAGATCAACGATTGCAAGGTCGACGCCGGCGACGTGATCAGCCTGGTCGTGCCGAGATACCTGCTGCCGGGCCACGCGGCGCAGCTGCACGGCCAGACGCTGACGAGCGGCGTGGGCCGCCTGCTCGGCGACCAGATGCTGTCGCTGTTCCGGAACCTGCCGAGCCTGCGCATGCACGAGGTGCCGAGCATCGTGCAGTCGATGTTGCTGCTGCTGGCCGCGGCGGTGTCGCCGACCGCGCAGGCGCTGCACGACGCGCGCGGCCCGATCGACAACGCGCTGGTCGAGCGGGTCCGGCGCTACATCGACACGCATCTGCTGGAGCCCGACCTCACGCCCGACCGGATCTGCCGCGACATCGGCGTGTCGCGAGCGCGGCTCTATCAACTGTTCAAGGAAGAGGGCGGCGTGATGCGGCAGATCACGCGCAGGCGGCTGCGTCACGCGTACCACGTGCTGGGCGATCCGCAGCGCAGGCATCAGCGCATCGCGGAAATCGCGTGGGCGCACGGCTTTCCCGACGAGAAGTATTTCCACCGGTTGTTCAAGGCGGAGTTCGGCCATACGCCGAAGGAAACGCTCGAGTGTGCGACCGCGCCGGTTCTGCTGCCTTGCGGCACGGCTGACGATCGATGGGCCGACGGCGGCCGGCTGGCGGGGTGGACGCTGCCGTTCGGCGTGCTCACCAACTGAGCGGGCGGCGCGTTGTCGTTGCGCGACGGCCCGGCTCGTGCATCACGCGTACACGCTGCTCGCGACGCCGTCGTCGGCGACATCGTCGATCGCGGCCCGCAAGTCGTCGATCGCCACCATCAGTTCGCGGACCTGCCGCAGCGACGGGTATTGATGCAGCACGGCATGCCATTGCGGCAGCGTCAGCAGCGCGTGCCAGATGACGCCGAGGCCGCGCGGATCGGCGTCCGGCTGCCGTGCGAGCGCGCTCGCGTATTCGAGGCTCGCCTGCGCCGACAGCAACTGCATCCGGCTCGCGGCGCCCAGCAAGCGCGGCGCCGCGTCCGCGGACGCATCGCAGCAATAGAGCACTTCCCGTTGCAGCGCCGCGTCGTCGGTCGTCAACGCGCGCAGCGACGCGCCGTGCATGCGCACCGTGCCCTGGTGCGTCTCGAACGAATAGATCGTGTCGGGGTCGGCCTGCGCGAGCAGGTTCAGGCCGCGCAGCAGCCGCGGCAAATCGGTCGTCGCCGCATCCGCGGACGCCTTCGCTTCGACGAGGAAGCGGACGTTCCACACGGGCGCTGATTCGTCGCCGCGCGGGCGTTCGAGCAGGATCGCATCCCATTCGGTTTTGGCGCGGTCGTGCCGGCCCGGGATCGACGACGGCACGCGCATCGATGTGACCACACAGTAGGTGCGCCGTTCGTCCACGGCTTCGAGCCTGCCGGCCAACGCGTCGAGCGCCTGTGCGGCCAGCGCTTCGACGGCCGCGCCGCGCCGCTGCGACGCGGCGCCCTGCGCGACCGCGATCGTGCTGCCTTCGAGCGGACCCTGGCGTACCCACAGTGCGCGGTATCGCCGGACGTGCTCGTCCGACGCCAGCGCATCGAGACGCAGCAGGCGTTCGAGTGCCGCACCATCCTTCAGCTTGACGATGTCCTGCTCGAACGCGGCATCGGTCGCCATGTCGGGCAGCGCGAGCAGATGCTGCAGCGTGGCATGGAGATCGGCCCACGACGCGGACGTTGCGGCCGCATGCAGCCGCGCGAGCCCGTCGCGTTGCCACGCCTGGGCGCTGCGCTCGAGTTTGGCCGGGTGCGCGATCGCGTTGACGGCCGAATGCAGCGCGCGCCGATCCTGCTCGGCGTGCGCGTGCAACGACGCGTATTCGCGCACGCTCGGCGCGTCGTGCCGCAGCACCGCGGCCTGGAAGGCGGGATCGCCGGATTGCCTGTCCATCGCGTCGCGGATCATCCGTGCGAGCGCATCGATGAAGCGTTGCTGCAGTTCCGCGCCGGGAGCGTGTCCGTCGCTTCGGATCCGGCGCGCTTCCTCGATCACGAGTGCAAGGGTGGCGGCCGGGTTCGCGGCGTCGGTCGGCGACGACATGCTGTCGAGCGGCGGCAGCCGGTAACGGCGAGCGACGGTACGCAGGACTTCGTCGAGCAGGGCGGGAAGCGGTGTCAGCGACATGTCAGGTATCGGGGTGGACGCGGTTCGCGTGATCGGTGTTGAGGCCACGCGCGATGAGGCTGCCGTCACGCAAGGTCGGGCGGCAGCGCGCGTGACACATTACGCCGTCAACGTCACCGACAAACTGCCGAGCTCGCCGAAGCGGACCGTCAGCGCATCGCCGAGCGGCACATCGATCGCGCCCGCGTACGAACCGGTCGTCACGATCTGGCCGGCGCGCACCGCATCGCCGCGCGACGCGAGGAAATTGACGAGCCACACGAGCGGCTTCAGCGGATCGCCGTCGGGATGGCGGCCGTCGATCGTGCGGTTCAGCGCGCCTTCGAACGACAGCGCCAGCGTCGCGAGCGGCACGTTCAGCCCGTCGCGCACGACCGGGCCGACGCACAGCCCCTGGTTGAACTGCCCGTCGGCGAGCAGCTCGAACTTCGACGCGCGCGCCGGCTCCGCGTAGCGGCAGCCGAGCACCTCGAGCACGATGCGCACTTCGCGGATCGCGCCGCGCACGTCGTTCTCGTCGTACGGCTCGCCGCGCGCGGGCAGGTCGCGATCGAGCACGAACGCGATTTCCGGTTCGATCCGCACGATCGGCCCGCCGACGACGCGATACGGCGCATCGGCTTCGCGGATCGTCGACGCGAAGATCGGCGCGAGGATCACGCGGTCGGGCGGCGGCAGCGCGCATTTCCATCCGCCGACGGGTTCGCCGAGCAGGTCGGCGACGCGCTGCTGGATCGCCAGCGCGGTGTCGACGTCCTCGGGGCGCAGCGCATCGGGCAGCAGCGGGCCGGGCGAGCCGGCATGGCGGGCGGCGACGAGATGCTGGGCGGCGCCGTCCACGCGTTCGGTAGTCGTTGTCATGTCGGTTGAGCGAGTTGAAAGTGAGCCGGCAAAAAAGGGCCGGACGAAAGTCGTACATTCGATGATAGCGCTTTCGGCGCGAGGGCCGCTCGATCCGGTCGCGCATTGGCGGCCCGCGGCCGCCGAACGCCACCCTCGGGATCTCCGCTGGACGATCGGCTCGCCCCGGCGCCAGCAAGCCCGGCACGTTGTGCGACACAACAGGGAAAGCGCCTTCCCGAGTGAATTGAACGACGGGAAACGAGGGTTTCCTTCCTGCGCGGCGGCCGAAAGCCGTGCATGGCGGGCGCCCGCGTAGCCGGTTCGCGGATCGAATGCCGGCCTGGCTTGATCGTCATCAACAACCGAACCCGCCAGCCGCCGATGATAGCGACATGGCCGCGCGCGATACGGTGCGCGGCAGTTCACCCCAGCGAGGTTTGCATGTACGAGAAGATCATGGTGGCCGTCGACGGCAGCGCTACGTCGAAACAGGCGCTTGCCGAGGCAGTGAAGATGGCACTGGCGGGCGACGCGCACGTCAGCGTCGTGTATGTGGTCGACAAGTCGGTGCTGTTCACTTACGCGGGTCGTTTGGACCCGCATGCGCTCATCGAGGAAATCCGCGAAGACGGGTTCAAGGTGCTGCGCGACGCCGAACAGATCGTCGCGGCCGCCGGCGCGAAGGGCGAGGCCGAACTCGTCGAGACCGAGAGCATCGGCGAGGACGTTGCGGAACGCCTGCAGCGCTACGTGAAGGAACGCGGGATCGATCTCGCGGTGGTCGGCACGCACGGGCGGCGCGGCATCCGGCGCGTGCTGCTCGGCAGCGTCGCCGAGCGCTTCGTGCGCGGCTCGAAATGCCCGGTGCTGCTGATTCGCGGCGACGACGCCGACGTATCGGCCGCCGCCGCGGCCTGATGCGGCGGGTGCGAGATGATACGCCGCCAGTACCGGATCGTTGTCGCGGCGATCGCCGTGTTCGTGTCGCTCGCGGGGATGATGGCCGTCGTGACGGGGCTGCTGTTCGATGAAGCGATGGCGCTGCGTGGCGGCGCGATCGCGTTGCTTGTCGGCGTGGCCGGCTTCGTCGTGATGCTCAATCCGGGCGTGAAAGGCGAGGAGTGACGCGGGGCATGCTCTGCCCGCGTCTCCTGGTCGACCGGGCCCGACAGGTCCGGCGGCCGTCTGTCGAAAAGCCGGCGGTAGCCGCGGCTGCACCGGCACCGGCCCCGTCGCTTCGCGCCGCTGCCCGGCGCCGCTACTCCGCTTGCGCGCCTGCCGTTCCCGGCGCCTTCGCGCCGTCCTGCCCGATCTGTATCTCCAGCCGCTTCGCCGTTTCCTCCAGCTCCGCGTTCTTCGGCTGAATCTTCCGCGCCTGCGCGAACGCAGCGCGCGCCTCATCCTGGCGTCCCAGCTTCCACAGCACTTCGCCCCTGTGCGTCAGGCCGGTCGCATAGGCTTCGCGCGTGTCGCTGTCGTCGTTGCCGTTCTTCGCGAAGATCGCGATCGACCGGTCGAACCACGCGAGCGCCTCGTCGTTGCGACCGAGGCGATACAGCGCCCAGCCCTTGCTGTCGAGCGCATACGCATCGTCCGGTGACTTCGCGAGATGCGCGTCGATCATCGCGAGCCCGCGATCGACTTCCACACCCGCGTCGACGAGCCGATAGCCGATGTCGTTCAGGCGATCGTCGGGGATCTCGCCGAGATCGAGCACGGCGGCGACACGGCTCGCGTCGTGCCCGGCGATCGCGAGCGACAGCAGCTTGGTGACGATCTGTTGCCGCAATTCGGTGCTGATCCGGCTGCCGTTGGCTACCAGGCTGCCGAGGTATTGCGTGTACAGGTCCGGCGCGCCGGGATTGCTCGCGCCGTTCGCGATGGCCGCGCCCGGGCCCGCGCACCAGTCGGCGTCGGCGGACCCGGCCAGCGTCCCGGCGTACAGACTGACGTTCCGCGGCGTGCGCGATTGCGCGTAGTAGGTGTAGCCGTTCGCATCCGAGTAGCCGCACGCCAGATATTCGTTTTCCACGTCCAGTACATACGGGAATTTGCCGAGCGGCGCATTGCCGAATGGCTCGACCAGCCGGAACGATTCGCCCATGTCGCCTTCGCCGACGATAGCGTTGAACACCCACTGCTTCTGCGGATGAGCCTTCGGCAGCCGGATTCTGACGGTGCGCCCGGCAGCGTCGGTCGTGCCGAAGATCACGCTGTCGTGCTGGTCCGGCTTGACGGGCAGGCCCGCGATGACCTGGCCGGGCAGGAACAGCCGGTACCGCGCATTCGGCAGCGGCTGGTGCGTGACGGGGTCGCGCAGCACGAACCGGTGAACATGAGCGCCTGTCCCGAACGACGCCGTCGGCGCGATGTAGGTGCGCGCGTGGGCGGCGGGCAGCGCGGTGCAGCTCAAGGCCGCGGCAACGAGCGCGGCAAGAAGGCGTGATGTCATGAAATTGTGGTTCTTATATGTAGCGGTTTTATTGACCGACGGCCGGAAATGCATTGAACGTCCGGCGCAACCTTCGATAAACAACGGGCTGTGGCCCGCGAATCCCGATGCGGATGGCCGGATCGTCCAGCGCAATTCAATGCGGATCCCGACCGCAGCAGCGTGGAAGATGCGGACGGGTGACGCGCGAATGCAGGGCGCAGCATAACAGGCGCGCGCGGCGCAGTTGCGCCCACCTATTCTTGTTGTTGCGGCCGGATGAACGACATCGTGATTTGTATCAAATCATGATCGTCGTGCCGGGAACGCCGCGCACGACGCTTCCGGCCGCGCGCGCTTCTGTCAAACTGGCGCCCATGAAACCGCGCCTCACCTCACCGCCTTCCTCCGATGCCGCGCCTGCGCCCGCAGGTTTTCCCGATGCCGACGAACTGGCCGCGCTGCGCGCGTGGTACGCGGGCATGACCGTGCGCCAGGCCGTCGAACGCTACCTGCCCGATCGTCTCGGCGCAGGGCGCTCGGCGCGCGGCGTGATCGGCGGCATTCGCCGCCGCCTCGTGCGCGTCGCACGGCTGGCCGGCCGGCCCGATCTCGCGGAACGGCTCGGTCATCCCGACGGTGAGCGTGTGCGGGAGGCGAAGGCCGCGACCGAAGCGATCGGCCTGCTGCGTCACGCGCGCGCGCCGGTCCCGCAGATCAGCGACGACGTCGGCCTGTGGCTGCCCGCGCGCGCGGTCGCCGCGCTGCGTGCGCACGGGATTGCGACGCTCGCGGATCTGACCGTGCGGATTCCGCGCCGGCGCCAGTGGTGGAGCGCGATTCCTGGCCTCGGCACGGCCAGTGCGCGACGCATCGAGGCGTTTTTTGCCGCGCATCCGGACCTGACCGAACGGGCGCGCGCGCTGATCGCCGCGACACCGCGCAGCAGCATCGTGCCGTGGGAGCAGTTGAAGCTGCCGCACGAAGTCGATGGTTCGGCCGGCACGTTCCGCGCGCCGCGCGCGACCAGCACGCTCGACGCGGACAACGATTACGCGGCCGTGCACGCATGGCTGTCTCTGCACGAATCGGCCGCGACGCGGCGCGCATACCGGAAGGAGGCCGAGCGGCTGATCCTGTGGGCGATCGTCGAGCGCGGCCGCGCGCTGTCGTCGCTGACGACGGAGGATGCGGTCGCGTATCGCGCGTTCGTGCGGCGCCCGACGCCGCACGAGCGCTGGGTCGGGCCCGTGCGGCCGCGCGGCGCGCCCGACTGGCGGCCGTTCTCCGGCGGGCTGTCCGCGCGCTCGGCGGCGTACACGCTGTCGGTGCTCGGCGCGCTGTTCCGCTGGCTGATCGAGCAGCGCTACCTGCTCGCGAATCCGTTCGCGGGTGTCAAGGTGCGCGACACGCGCGGCCCGAACGCACTCGACACGTCGCATGCGTTCACCGAAGGCGAGTGGCTGCTGGTCCGCACGATCGCCGACGGGCTCGAGTTCCGCAAGGACGCGTCGTCCGGCTGGACGCTCGCCGCCGCGCAGCGGCTGCGCTTCATCCTCGATTTCGGTTATGCGACCGGGCTGCGCGCGAGCGAGCTGGTCGGCGCGACGCTCGGCGACATCGAGACGGATGCGCACGGCGACGCATGGCTGAAGGTGATCGGCAAGGGGCGCAAGGCCGCGCGCGTCGCGCTGCCGCCGCTGGCGCGCACGGCGCTCGATCGTCATCTGGTCGCGCGCCGGTTGCCGGTCACGCCGGTGCGCTGGCGGCCCGACACGCCGCTGATCCCGAGCCTCGCGGAAGACGGCGCGGCCGCGATCACGAGTGTGCGGCTGTGGAAGGTGATGCAGCGCTTTTTCGCGCAGACGGCCGATGTCGTCGATGCCGATAACCCGGCGCTTGCGCAGAAGCTGCGGCAGGCGAGCCCGCACTGGATGCGTCATACGCATGCGACGCACGCGCTCGCGCGCGGGGCCGAGTTGACGACGGTGCGCGACAACTTGCGGCATGCGTCGATCTCGACGACGTCGATTTACCTGCATGGCGACGATGTGAAGCGGGCGCGGCAGATGTCGAGCGCGTTTGCGGCCGACAAGTAGGCGGAACGCGCGGGGGACGTCACGTCTGCGTCATTCTTTGTGAAGCGCTATCGGACGATTCATCGCGCCGCGATGTAACTGTCAGGTGTGTCAGGAGACTGTCGGCCTGGAAGGCCCGCACCCGCGTGCCTGAATGCGCTTTCCGTCGACGGATGGATGACGCACCGCAGCGTATCCGCCGCCAAGACGGAACGGTCCGGCACACACGACGGTCATACACTTTTTCACCAGGAGCAGCGGATGGCATCGAGCCAGGGCACGGTCGATTTCATCGTCGAGCAGATGGCGGCGGCCGGCACGGTATCGGCCCGCAAGATGTTCGGCGAATACGGCATCTATTGCGACGGCAAGATGGTCGCACTGGTTTGCGACGACCGGCTGTTCGTCAAGCCGACACCCGAAGGCCGCGCGTTTCTCGGCACCTGCGACGAAGGCCCGCCGTATCCGGCGGCGAAGCCGCACCTCGTCATCGCCGGCGATCGCTGGGACGACCGCGAATGGCTGTCGGCGCTGATCCGGATCACCGCCGCGCAATTGCCGGTGCCGGTGAAGCGAAGCCGATAGCGGCGGTGCGCCACGCGTAAGCACGCGTAACGCCATGCAGCGCGCAGGCGTATTCTGTGACACATGCGTGCGACCAGCGCGCGCCCGGCGGGAGCACAAGAATGGAGACATCCAAACATCCGCGCGGCACGTGGCTTGCCCGTCGCGCCTGGCACGCGCTCGTCGCGGCCCTTTGTGTCGGCTGGAGCGCGTTGTCGTTCGGCGCGGACGGCGTAGGCGGCGCGGCGGCGCTGCTCGACCGTTACCACAGCCTCGGCGCGCAACTGAAGGACAACGCGTTTCACCGGCCGCTGACCCTCGAATCGTCGGAGGCGTCGTCGTCGCTGAAGGGCGACATCTACGCGGTGGTCGACTATCCGTTCGCGGTCGTGAACGGCCAGCTCAACGATTCCGCGCAAGGCCCGGCGAACTGGTGCGCGGTGCTGATCCTGCACCTGAACACGAAGTACTGTCGCGCATCGAGCGACGGCAACGGCCCGGTGCTCGACGTCAACGTCGGCCGCAAGATCCAGCAGAAGCTGTCGGATACCTATCGCTTGCAGTTCCGCTATCGCGTGGCGGCCGCGACGCCCGACTACTTCCAGGTCGACCTGAGCGCCGACAGCGGCCCGATGGGCACGAAGGATTACCGGATCGCGCTGGAGGCCGTGCCGGTCGGCCCGTCGCGCACGTTCCTGCATCTCACGTATTCGTACGGCTTCGGCACGGTCGGCCGGATGGCGATGAAGACCTACCTCGCGACGGTCGGCAGCGACAAGGTCGGGTTCACGGCCGTCGGCGACGCATCGGCCGCGCGGCCGCAATACATCGGCGGCGTGCGCGGGCTGCTGGAGCGCAACACGATGCGCTACTACCTCGCGATCGACACCTATCTCGCGACGCTCGACAAGCCGCTCGACCAGCGCCTCGCGCGCTGGTTCGACGCGACCGAGCAGTATCCGCAGCAACTGCACGAAGTGGAAAAGAGCGCGTATCTGCAGATGAAAGCGCAGGAGATACAGCGGCAGCAGGCGGCGCGGTAGGCCGCGCCGTCCGCTGTCCTGCCGCTCAGTTCGACGCGCCGCCGACCGTGCGGATGCTGCGCCACTGCCCCTGTTCGACGCGGAACAGCGTGTAGGGCGGCTTGATCAGGTCGCCGCGCTCGTCGAACGAGATCTTCCCGGTCACGCCGGTGACCGACACGCCCGGCAGGCTCGCGACGATCCTGGCGCGATCGACCGAATCGGCCTTGCGGATCGCCGCGATCATCGCGAGCGCCGCGTCGTACGCGAACGGCGCATACAGCTCGACGTCCTGGTTGAAGCGCGCCTTGTAGCGCTGCGCGAACGCGACGGCGGACGGCAGCTTGTCGAGCGCGGGGCCCGGCTCGAGATCCTGCGTGCCTTCGCCCGAACTGCCGGCGATCTTCAGGAATGCGTTGCTTTTCAGCGCGCCGGCACCGAACAGTTGCGCGCGGATGCCGAGCGAGCGCATCTGCTTGACGAGCATCGCGCCCTGTTCGTCGAGCCCGCCGAAGAACAGCAGGTCGACGTTGTTGCTCTTCATCGTCGTCAGGATGCCGCGGAAATCGACAGCCTTGTCGTTCGTGTATTCGCGGCCGACGACGCTGCCATGCGCGTCCTTCACGCCTTTCTCGAACGCGTCGGCAAGCCCCTGGCCGAACGCGGTGCGATCGTCGATGATGCCGATCCGCTTCGCCTTCAACTGCTCGACCGCGAAGCGGCCGGCCACCACGCCGCCGATGCCGTCGTGCCCCATCGTGCGGAACACGTTCTTGAAACCCTGCATCGTCAGTTGCGGATTGGTCGAGCCGGGCGTGATCATCGCGACGTTCGCCTGCCGGTAGACGGCCGACGCGGGAATGCTGCAGCCCGAGTTGTAGTGGCCGATCACGCCGGCCACGCCGTCGTCGACGAGTTTCTGCGCGACCTGGATCGCGATGCGCGGATCGGCCTGATCGTCCTGCACGTCGAGCACGAAGCGCACCGGCTTGCCGCCGATGGTCGGATGCTTCGCGTTTTCCTCGTCGAGCGCGAGCTGCGCACCGTATTGCAGGTCCTTGCCGACGCGCGCGACGGGCCCCGTCAGCGGGCCGGCGAAGCCGATCTTGATGGTTTCCGGGTCCGCGGCCTGCGCGGACGCGGCGACCGTGCCGATCGAGCAGACGGCCAGCCAAACCAGCCAGTTACGACGATTCATGATGCATGCCTCCTTGCAGTGGTTGAAATCGCGGCGCGCGTCAGAATCGCGCGGCCCGGTATGGCGAGAGGTCCAGCGGCGGTGCGCGCTGGGCGACGAGGTCGGCGACGATCTGCCCGGTGATGCCGGCGAGCGTCACGCCGAGATGCTGATGGCCGAATGCGTGGATCACGCGCGCGCTGCGCCGCGCGCAGCCGATCACGGGCACACCGTCCGGCAGCGTCGGCCGGAAACCGAGCCAACTGCGCGTCGGCGCGCCGAGCGACGGCAGCGCCTCGCGTGCCGAGCGCGTGAGCAGTGCGACGAGCGAGCGGTTCATCGGGGCGTCGAAGCCGCCGAGCTCGACGGTGCCGGCCGCGCGCAGCCCTTCGTCGAGCGGTGTCATGTAGAAACCGCGCTCTGCCCAGCCGACCGGCCGCGTGACGATCTGCTCATGCGCGGCGAACTGCACGTGATAACCGCGCTCGGTATCGAGCGGCACCGCGTCGCCGCACGCAGCCGCGAGTTCACGCGAGCGTGCGCCTGCGGCAATGACCACGTGATCGAAGGCGCGCACCGAGCCGCCCGCCTGCACGTTCACGCCGTCGCCGACGGGCTCGATCCGCTCGACGCGCTCGCATTCGAGCGTCGCGCCGCCGGTTGCCAGATGCGCGAACAGTTCGCCGAGAAACCCGTGCGGATCGGAGAAATGCCAGCTTCCGACGAACAGCACGCCGCGCGAGAAGATCGGCGCGAGCGCGGGCTCGAGCCGGCGCCGCAGCGCGAGCGACGGCTGCGCGGCATCGAACGACGCCTGCCGCGCGTACAGGTACAGGCATTCGCGCGGCCGCACGAACGCCGCGAGCCGCGCGGTGGAGAGCAGCGGCGCATAACCCTCGGCGGCGCGCGACAGCAGCGCGGCCAGCGCGCTCGCGCTGCGCGCGTGACGCGCGGGCGTCGATGCGAGCAGGAACCGCGCGAGCCACGGCGCGCCGCGCAGCAGGTACGGCCAGCGGATGCGCAGCGGGCTGTCGGCGGCGAACAGGAAGTGCGGGATGTCGCGGAACACGGACGGGCCGTTCACCGGCACGCAGCCGTACGGCGCGAACGTCGCGGCGTTGCCGAACGACGCGCCGTGGCCAACGCCGGCCGGATCGAACAGCGTCACGCGATGCCCGTCGCGCTGCAGCCATGCCGCCGCGCCGAGCCCGATGAAGCCTGCACCCACGATGGCGACGTTCGCCATGACGCATCCCCTCCGGCACACATGGTTCACACAAAGTTGAGATAAAGAATCACACAGTAATTTTTTGTGTGCAATCAAAATAAGATTGTGTGGTGCTAGTGTTTACCCGATTTCAACTGGCTGATTCAACAGACTTTTCCGCTGGCGTTTGACGGGGAGGGGATGTCATATACAATCGCTGGGCAGGCCAAAATGGCAGACAAACGCTTTTTGTGTGGTCACAGGCGATAAATGGCATCAGACAAACTTTCCGGCGAGCGCGACGGCGGTGCGCCGGTGCAGGCGAAGCGGCCGACTTATGTCGAGGTATCGAGCTCGATCGAGGAGGAAATCCGCAACGGCACGTATCCGCCGGGCAGCCGCCTGCCGCCGCAGCGCCAGCTCGCGACCGAGCTCGGCATCAACGTGTCGACCGTGTCCCGCGCGTACAAGGAACTGCAACTGCGCGGTCTGGTGATCGGCAGCAAGCGCCGCGGCTCGCTCGTCACCGGCGGCGCGATGCCGAGCATCGCGCCGGCCCGTGCGGCGCTCGCGGCGGGCAACGGCGTGATCGACTTGACCGTGAACCGCCCGGCGACCGGCGAATTTCTCGCGAGCCTCGCGCAGACGTTCGGCACGCTGCCGAACGACCCGCGTTTCGCCGCGCTGCAGGAATACCAGCCGCCGCAGGGGCCCGACTGGGCACGCGCGGCCGGCGCGCAGTGGCTTGCCGCGCCCGGCTTCGCGCCATCGCGCGACCAGGTGGTCGTCACGAGCGGCGCGCAGCACGGGCTGTATGCGGTGCTGAACAGCCTGATCGGCACCGACGGCGTGATCGTTGCCGATCGCCTCACGTATTACGGGCTCAAGGCGCTCGCGCCGGTGTTCCAGTTCGAGATCGTCAGCGCGCCGGCCGACGACGACGGCCTGCTGCCCGACGAGATCGAACGGATCTGCCAGCGCATGCCGGTCAAGGCGATCTTCGTCGTGCCGAACCTGCAGAACCCGACCGTGACAACGATGAGCCTCGCGCGCCGGATGGCGCTCGTCGACATCGCGCGGCGCCATCACGTGACGATCATCGAGGACGACGTGTACGGCCCGCTCGTTCGCGACCGGTTGCCGGCGATCGCGGGGCTGTGCCCCGAGCTGACGTTCCATATCGGCGCGACGTCGAAGATTCTTGCGCCCGGTCTGCGCCTCGGCTACCTGAGCTGCCCGCGCGACAGCGTCGCGCTGTGCGCGGAAGCGGTGCGCACGACCGCGTGGATGCCCGCGCCCACGTCGATGCTGATCGCGACGGTATGGATCGAGGACGGCACCGCCGAGCGGATCATGGCCTCGCAACTCGCGGAGATCCGCGCGCGCGTCGATCTCGCGCGGGAACTGCTGCCGGCCGGGCAGTTGAAGTCCGACCCCGCGTGCATGTTCGTGTGGCTGCGACTGCCGCCGCCGTGGCGCGCCGACGACTTCGCCGCGAACGCAAAGGCGCGCGGCGTGATCGTGATGCCGTCGTCGACGTTCGCGGTCGACCGCGCGGAAATCGAGCACGGCGTGCGCATCAACCTCGCGTGCCCGGCCACGCGCGACGAGCTCGTCAAAGGGCTGCGGATTCTGTCCGGCACGCTGAAGGACCGGCCGCGCGCGCTGTTCGGTTCGATCTGACGGCGAGCGCTCAGTCGAGCAAGCCCGCTACGACGTCGACGATCCGCTGCAGCAGCGCTTCGTCGTAAGGCAGCCACGGCACCGCGCGCAGCGGCGACGGCGGCGGCTCGGTCGCGGGTTCGACGGGTTCGCCGTCGCGCATTACGCGCCCGGTCGCGCAATGCACCGACCACGCGCCGACGCGCGCATGGCGTTCGTCGATCGTCATCCTTCCTTGCGCAATCGCGTCGGCGAACACGAGCGACAGCACGTGCTTGCGATGGCGCGCCATCACGCCCAGCGGCAAATTCGACAGCCGGTTCAGGCGCTGCTGGCGATCCGTTTCCATCTCGAGCTGGCGGACCGGATCGACCGAGAGCGCGGCGGCGGCTGCCGCACGCGTCGCGTCGTCGTCGAGCGCGAACGCGGCTACGCTGACGAGCAGGTTGACCGCGCGCGCCACTTCCGAGAACACGACGCGATCGATCTCGCCGATTCGTGTTCGAGCAGTTCGTCGCTCGCATCGCGGAGGTAGACGACGATCCGCACACCGAGCCCTTGCAGGACCTGGAACACCTTGCCCCACTGGACGGTGTCCGCGCCGCGTTCGGCCTTGACCATGAATGACTCGCTGACGCCGAGGCGGCCGGCCGCGTCGTTCCGGCGCCAGTTCTGTATTTTCCGGGCCGCGCGGATCACGCCGCCGCGGTCGGATGCCAGTTCGATCGTGTGCTGCATGGTCTGACTCCGCCAATGACAACCAGTATTGCCCCCCAATTACGATAGTCGGGCGAAAGGCCATGCGGCCGTCGCTTCGGGCTGGCGCCGGCGGCGCCGCGCAAGGCTTCAGGCCGCCCGGGAATTTCATAAGACGTACAGTTCTCCCGCCATGCGCGCTTCGCGCCGAACTGTACTCTTGTTCGCGCGATCGATGTGTGTACTCGTTGCCGACTGTTCTGCTTTTAAGATTCCATCATCAAGTGCACAGTGCCGCAGATCCAGTCGTACCGGAACCCTGCCGGCGCATCTTCAAGAGAGAGCCAGTGCGATGGAAAAGGCAAAACCGGAGGGAAAGATCAGGAATCACGACGGCCCGGTCGGCGGGTGGAACAAGTGCGATTCGAACGCACACGGCATGGCGGCGCGGCTGCGCATGCCGGCGGGAGGCGCGCGATGAAGCTCTATGAAAAACTCGCGGACGATATCGAGCGCCTGATCCGCCAGGGCGTGTACCGGCACGGCGACCGGATTCCGTCGGTGCGGCAGGCGAGCCAGCAGCACCGGATCAGCATCACGACCGTGCTGCATGCGTACCTGCTGCTCGAAAGCCGCGGGCTGCTGGAAAGCCGCCCGCAGTCGGGTTACTTCGTGAACCTGCGCCGCGACGACAGCCATGCGCCGGTGCGCGAGCTGCGGCCGTCGAAGCCGATCGCGATCTCGTCGTCGGTGGACGTGAGCCGGCTCGTGCTGTCGACGCTGCGCTCGATCGGCACCGACGATGCGGTGCCGCTCGGCTCGCCGTATCCGGACCCGAGCCTGTTCCCGTTCGAGAAGCTGAACCGCTACGCGTATGCGGCCGGCCGCGACAAGTCGCTGTGGGGCGTGACGGACGGGCTGCCGCCCGGCCATCCGCGGCTGATTCGGCAGATTGCGCGCCGTTACCTCGAAAACGGGATGTCGGTGGACCCGAACGAGATCATCGTGACGGTCGGCGCGACGGAGGCGATCAACCTGTGCCTGCAGGCGGTCGCGAAGCCGGGCGATACGATCGCGGTGGAGTCGCCGACGTTCTACGCGATGCTGCACGCGATCGAACGGATGGGGATGAAGGCGATCGAGGTCGCGACGCATCCGGAATACGGGATCGACATCGCCGCGCTGGCCGCGATTGCGAAGTCGCAGCCGATCGCCGCATGCATGGTGATGCCGAACTTCCAGAACCCGCTCGGCTTTCAGATGCCCGACGAGCGCAAGCGCGAGCTGGTCGAGTTTGCAACGAGGGCCGATATGCCGATCATCGAGAACGGTGTGTATAACGAACTGTATTTCGGCGATACGCATCCGAGTTCGCTGAAATCCTACGACCGCAGCGGAATCGTGCTGCATTGCTCGTCGTTCTCGAAGAGCCTGACGGCCGCGTACCGGATCGGCTGGGCGTTGCCGGGACGTTATCGCGATCAGGTCGAGAAGCTGAAATTCCTGAACACGCTCGCGACGCCGTCGTTGCCGCAGCTCGCGATCGCCGAGTTTCTCGAGCGCGACGGTTACGAGCATCACCTGAGGCGGATTCGCAAGGCGTACGCGCAGCAGGCGAACCTGATGCGCGCGATGGTGTCGCGGTTCTTTCCGGAGGGCACGCGCATTTCGAGCCCGGCCGGCGGGTATGTGCTGTGGGTCGAACTGCCGGCGCAGGTCGACGCGATGCGGCTGTATCAGCTCGCGCTGGAGCAGGGGATCACGATCGGCCCCGGCTACATGTTCTCGATTACGGACAGCTACCGGAACTTTATCCGGCTGAACTACAGCAGCCCGTGGTCGCCGGAGATCGAGCAGGCGGTGATCGCGGTCGGGAAGCTGGCCGCGGCGTGCATGCGGTGAAGGGGCGTGTGCGGTGTCTTGCGCTTCTACGACGAAGCCGGCCTGGTGCCGGCTTTTTCTTGGTTCTTCGTGGATTCCCGTGGATGTCGCTTGTCGACCCGTTGCTGCCGGTCGGTTGCCCGCGACAGCAACGGCCGGTCTCAAAGTCAAACCGCCATTCATTCGCGCCGGGGCGGGCGGATGTCGGCCTTTGCCGATCGTGCCTCGACCACCACAGTTGTCAGTCTTACTTCGAGTGATCCTTGGGGATGCTGTTCAGAACTCGTTTTGCCGCACTGAGCCATCAACATAGAGCCGATGCGGTGCAGGCGACGCGGCACCTGGCTCGAATGTAGCGCGACGTTCGGCATAAGGAAGGCGCCGATTGCCTGCCCGCTCGGGCGGCTTTTGCGCTCATGCAGTGGCCTCGCGCATCAGTCGTTCGTGCGTCATCCACAGATTGCTCAGAGCGAACAGCGTGTGCAACTCTGCGGGTTCTTCATCAAGCCGCGATAGCGCACGTTTAGATGTCACCGTGCGCGGCGATGAACATGGCGACGGCCGACCGGCAGTAGGATTCGATTTCGTTGCTGTCCTCTGCTCTCGCCTCATCGAAGCGTGCGATAAGCAGGAGATCGCATCCTTTGAAAAGCGCGGCAAACAAGCGGGCGGACCGGAGAGGATCGGGCACGTTCAGAACCGCCTTCGCGTGCAACTGGCGCAACAGGGCCTCGATCTGGGCGATGACATAGGCGGGCCCGGCTTCGTAATGGAGCTTGCTTAACGACTTTTGATTCGTCTTGTCGGCCAAAACCATGGCTTCCACACTGCGGACATCGGAGCTCAACAGCGTGCGAAGCAGGGATGATCCCGCCGCCATGAGCTGATCTTCGGCCGAACCGTCGACGCCTTCAAACAGGGCCTGTGGTGCAAACTGATGGCAGTGGGCCGCGATGGCCGCGCTGAACAGCGCTTCCTTGTTCTCGAAGTGCCGATAGATGCTGAGCTTGGATATCTTTGCCCGCTGGGCGACCTTGTCCATGGTCGTCGCTTGAAACCCCAATTCCACAAAGAGTTCGCAGGCGGCGTCGACAATCGTTTGGCGAAGCGCCTCGTTGGCGGGCCGGCCGCGCCGGCCGTGGCTGTTTTCGGTCACGACAATTCCAGTACTTGACAGTATTCAAATTCGTGAATTAGGATACCATTAAGTATCGTAATGTGCAAATCAAGGGCAGGTTTGAACCGGTTGTCCAGATCAGGTTTCCCCGGGCCGCCCGGCGATATCGAGCGGCGTTGTCGAGCCGGTCAATACAACATGGGCAACTTTCTCGCCAATGCCGAAGCCCTGCTCGCTGACCGTCTCGAGCGCCTATCGTCGGGCGATATTCCGTGCCGGCCCAACCCAATTTCCGCCATTCACAACACGGAGCCCCTCACCATGAATGACGTCATCATCATCGGCGGCAGCTTTGCCGGTCTCGCCGCCGCCCTGCAGCTCGGCCGTGCCCGCCGCAAAGTCACCGTTCTCGATACCGGCCGGCCGCGCAACCGCTTTGCCGGGCACTCGCATGGCTTGCTCGGCCACGATCACAAACCGCCGCTGGACATCCTGGTCGAGGCGCGGCAGCAGCTGGTGCGCTATCCGACGATCCGGCTGGTCGATGCCCGGGCCGAGAGCGTGTCTGGCGCCATCGACGATTTCTGCGTCGTCACTGACGATCACGAAAGCCTAAGGGCGCGCCGTTTGATCCTGAGCTATGGCGTTGTCGACCAGATGCCTGCTGTTCCCGGCTTTGCCGAAAGCTGGGGCACATCCATCGTGCCCTGCCCCTATTGCGATGGCTTCGAAGTCGCCGCTCAGCATTGGGGCCTTGTCTGGTCTGGCCCGCAGTCGATGAATCAGGTCAGGCTGTTCCACGATTGGACCGACACGTTGACGGTCTTCGCGGATGGTCACGACATTGCACTCGATATCCGGGCCGATCTGGCGCACCGCAGCATACCTGTCGTTGATGGACGGATCACTGAAATCGCCCGTCACGGAGGTCGTAATGCCACGGTAAAACTCGATAGCGCCCCCGATGTCGCGGTAGACATTCTGTTCGCGCATCCGCGCACCAAGCCGTCCGCAAGCCTGCATGAATTACTCGGCCTCGCCACGGTCAATACGCCAACCGGCATCGCCCTCAAAGTCGACGAGCGCCGCGAAACCAGTATGCCCGGCATCTACGCCGCCGGCGACCTCGCCAACACCGGAATGCCCTCGGTCACCACGGCATCATGGCAGGGCGCAACGGCCGGCATCTCCGCTCAGCAGTCGATGCTGGCTTGAGAGCAAGCAGCATCGATCACCCCAGTTTCCAATTTCACAATAGAAAGGAGCGCCACCATGGCCGCCGTAAAACCATTCAAACCTCTAGACGAGAAGTTTCCGTTTGACCGCCAACTCGGTATCGCGGCCGCGCCTGTCGTGCTCATCAACCTCTTCACGGTCGATCCCGCCGCCGAAGCGGGCTTCCTGGACGCTTTCAAGGCGGCTGCCGAGATCATAACGAAGCAACCGGGCTTCATTTCGATGCAACTGCATCGAGCGCTCGGCGATAGCCCGACTGACCTGAACTATGTGGTGTGGGAATCCACCGAAACGGTCCGCGTCGCCTTCGCCCATCCCGAGTTCGTTGGGAAGCTTTCGGCCTATCCGTCATCCGTCGTAGCCAGCCCGCACCTGTTCCAGAAGGTCGCCGTCCCCGGCTTCTGCACGGCCTAACTCCGAAATATGACAAGGCGCGCTGGCGGGTATCTCCGCCCAGCGGTCGATGCTGGTTTGAGAGCGCAGATTGGAGGATGAACATGGCCGTTGAACCGGATAGCGCGGGTGTCCGCTTCCCTCCGCCCTTCGTCTATTTGGGAGCGCTGCTGTTGGGGCTGGCGGCGGAGCGGTTCATTACCCTGCGCTCTTTCGGCATCGACTGGCGATTGCTGGCCGCGACGGGCGCGCTGCTGTTCATTGTCGGCGCGGCGATGATGCTTGCGGCGGCGGGACTGTTCCGGCGGCTGGGCACCAGCGTTCCGCCGTCGCAGCCAACGACCCACATCGCAACAACCGGTCCCTATCGGTGGACGCGCAATCCCATGTATCTCGGCATGGCGCTCATCTATGCCGGCCTTGCGATCGGCTTTGACGGGCCGATCGCCTTCGCCTTGCTCCCGTTGGTGCTCATCGTGATCCAAACGCAGGTGGTCGCCCGCGAGGAGCGCTATCTCGAAGCGAAGTTCGGCGATGACTACTGCCGCTACAAGGCCGAGGTTCGCCGCTGGCTCTGACTATTCCGCCGCTGCCGCCTGCGGGGCCGCGAAAACAGCATGCCCGGCATGGCCGCGGGCCATCCTGAAGGTTGCGGGCCTGTGTCACGACCAACCGACCGGCCGACTGACCTCTCAGTACAGCCCGAGCGGGAGGACGTGCACATGTCCAAGACCAGAGATACCGAAGCCATAAGAATCTCCGTAGCTGCGAGACCGTTCGCGAATTACATATTGCGAGCGGTGTAACGGAACTCAATGGATAAGAGGTTCGAGGTTCTGGTACTGACCGCATACCCGGAATTGTCGAGACGTGCCAGCGACGCTGCCGACGAACAAAATCATGGACGGAACGTCGCTTAGCTGCGTGCAGCGGACGTTCGAATGTCCGACTCTTTCGCCGGTCGACTGACCGGAACTGGCCGAACAGAGTCTCATAGGTTGCTCATTCGTTCAGCTCAATGCGATATCGAAGAGTCTCAGCGAATCCGTAGGCTGCCGCTTTCCTGAAGCGCTCGATCAATACACCATTGCACGCCGAGATAACCTTCCGCGAGGCGATATTCCCTGGATCAACTGTTAGCTCGACGTAGGGAAGCCCTTGTACCTTTGCTTCGTCCAGCATCAAATTGAGAGCTTGCTTGGCGTAGCCGTTGTCTCTCTTCCACGGCACCACTGAGAAGCCAATATGTCCGAGTACGTATTGCGGCAATTCGGCGGTTCCGGGCTGCCAACGAAATCCGATTGCGCCGCTGAAATCGCCGTCCCAAATCCAGCGGACAATGCTCGGGAGCCGCGCGACGGTCGAGCCATCGGGTAAAGGAATCGGACCGCTCGACGCAGTTGGATCGTCTAGTCCGTCCACGAATCGTTCAGCGTCAACATCAATAGCATGCAATTGTTCGCGCGCAGCGATCTCCTTACGGACGTTGTCAGGCGACCATCCGGCCTCAAGCGCTGAAACGTAGCTCGGCAGCAAAGCGGTTGTAGGTCTCAACAGTTTGATGGCGTTCATGCTGATCGATGCGCGTCTGGGAGCGATGGTTGTCAACAGTTTAAGCGGCGGTGAATGTCTCAAAATGGCCGAACCCGGTCGGTGCCCGCTCCGACAAACCGCGACTGGCTCAACCCGACCCACAAGCGACGGTCAATCCGCTCCGATGCGGTCGTACAGAGGGCTGTCGTCGCTGCGCGGAAGGATTCGTGAGAATCGCAAATCTCGCCGTGTCCGGATTCTTCTGTATGGCATTGAACTCCCCGTGTGAGCATATTCGTGCTCACACGTGCTCGCGCGTTACGGCTTGGAGAGCAGTCGGCCGACCATGGCGTTAACCGCAGTAAGCTGGGAACCCGATTTCACCGCGTAGTCGGGACCCGTATAACCGAACCAGTCCCAGCAACCTTGCGGATTGAACGGGATCGTGGACGCGTTCACCTGCGGATACAGAACGAGGATGTTGTTCGTGTCGGCCCAGTAGTTGTAGTTGGTCTTCTCATAGAAATCGTCGCCAACCACAGCTGCCGACTGCTTGCATCCATGGAATGCGACGTGAACCTTGCACGCCGCTCCCTGATCGCACGACTTAGGCACGTAGACGAATCCCGTGTCCGCCATGCCGGTCGCAGATGCTGCGAATTCGCGCTGACTGAACGGCACGATTCTCCCGGTCAGGCTCTTCGCTGGCGGCTTTAATGGACCGTAGATGTACTGCAGCAACGCGCCGGCCTGGTCGTACCTCTGCTTGTCGACCTCGCAGTGGCTGATGTATGGAGGCGCATTGTCAGCACACACGTTGCCGAACGACGGTGTAATGAATGCGTGACCAGCCGGCACGTTATTCACGTACTTCAGGTTCGACGCAGGGACGCCGGCCTCCTTGAAGAACGACACTGTCGAGTCGACTGCCTGTTGGTAGACAACTGTGTCTTTCGTTCCGCTGAACACGTAGATCCGCGCCTTCTGAAGGTTCGATAGCGGGTCGATCTGATTCAGCGAAGCAAAGCCTGCGGCGGCGGTTACCATCAGCGTCGAGTTCGGCGGAACGAACGGTACCTGCCCCATGCAGATCGAGGCGTTAAACAAGCTCCCTGCCGCGCAGTAGTACGGACCGCCGGCGACCACGCCAGCCCCGACTACGGAACCGGAGTACGCGACCTGGTACTGGACCGCCATGAAGGCGCCCGACGACAGGCCGGACACCGACGTCTGCGACGGGTCACCGTGGTACGACGGCAGCGCATCAGCGGCCAGCGCGGCATGGGTCAGGGCAGCAGCGAGCGCGAGAGCGGTAATGGCGAGGCGAGGATGCAATTTCATCGTGATACCTCCTGTGGCATAGCGAATGAAACGGACGTCGAGCGAAAGGACGACTTGCCGAGAAACCTTGCCGTTCGTCGCGGCTGTGCAATGCGCTCGGCCCGGTACGTTGCGTACGCGGTCACGCATCCCGCACGAAGGGCTGCAACCTCGATCGGACCGACAACAGCCGCCGCGGCGACCACGATATAGGCGACACATCGATGGCCGATTTCCGCGGCTCCGTCACCGTCATGCCGCCACTGTGCCGATCTGGCGCGTTTGAGGACTTGAGTGGGGTGCGGAATTCGTATGATGAAGCATCATCGACGTAAAAAACCGTCAACCCCGCATTCTTTTTTTGTGTGTGAGATTTGCAACGTCGTCGTATTACTACCACCCGGGGCATCTTCGATTGCGGCGCAACGCAATCGACAGTTTTGTACCGTTTTGCATGCAAACTCGACCGGCTCTTGTTGGCCGAACCCGGTCGGTGCCCGCTCCGACAAACCGCGACTGGCTCAACCGACCCTGAACAGACAGTCGAACTCGCGATATCGCGATGACCGTCTTCATACCGCAATCAGTCGTTAAATTTTCGCTATACATCGCAGTAACAAAATCCGACCGAATGAGTGAATTTTACGTTTGTGCAATAACGCACGGACAATTCACGAATTTTGCTAGGGTATTCCTTAGTGCGAACTTGCTAAAAATGTCTATTGTTGCAAAGGTAATCCAAGTCGAAATTACTTTCCCGGACGGAAATCTATGCTGCGGGAATGGTACATCGGTTTGACTATCGCAGACGGATGCCGACGCCCCACTCTGGAGGAAATTTTGAAAGAACAACATACGTTCAGCTATCCTGCATCCAGTCTGTATGCCGGGCCGGAGTTCGAAGAGTATTGCATTAGCGAACAAAAGTACCTACCGGCAACGAGGGACCGCACACCATGCCTTTCATGTCCACTTTCCAACCTTTGTCAGGCGGGATTCGATGAACAGGTCCGGCGCTTGCAAAAAGGAGAAAACCCAAGCCTTACCGAAGGTTGTGCGTTTGACCCCAAAGCCTTGACACCACAGGCACTACTCGAAAACCTTACGCACGAGCAGAAGGCGTTTGTTATTTCCAAGATCCCGACGTTTAAACAATCGGAGCCATTATGAGCCAAAATATCGTTGCGTTGCAATTGGAAGCAAAGAAGCAATTGGCGCAGAAAGCTGACCTCCAATCAAAGCAACAGCTCGAAGCAAAGAAACAATTGGCGCAAAAAGCCGACTTGGTATCGAGACAGCAGTTGGAATCGAAGAAGCAGTTGGGGCAGAAAGCTGACCTTCTATCGAGGCAACAGCTCGAGGCAAAAAAACAACTGGCTCAGCGTTCTGAGTGATTGCTATCGACCAACTCGAGAAGGCGTACCCGTTACAGTCAAGCTGTGCGGTGCGCCTTTCGACATTCAAGCGTCCCCATCTGGCAGGTTCCAGAGCGAACCAGCCGTCTGAATGACAGCTCCGCGGAATCGACGGGTTGAATCCGGAGCCGACCGCCGCCCGATGCAGTCGGCCGAATCCGCCACCCGTTTCCGCCGGTTGATTCTCAAGGATCCGACCGGCTCGATTCAGAGTATTGCTGCCATCGAAGATTCCAGAAAGCGGACTTCCGGCCATCTACTTTGCGGACGTCCGCCGAGGAACGACAGGCCGTACTGGTTGCTCCTCAGGCTTGGCGGGCTTTCTGGCTTTTTTAGTTTTGTGCAAGACCGGGCTCTGGGTAGCATCTTTCGGGCAGCTCTGGCGATCGCCTAGACGCTCAACGAGTCGTGCCTCGCATTCGGAAATCGAGTACCCGCGCCGCAGCGAGATCATGAAGGTGAGAGGACGCATGTGCCATGCGCGCCGTTGGAGTTCGACAAGTGTTCCCTTCGCGAGGTCTTCATCGACCATATGGCGCGGCATGTGGCCCCAGCACAAGCCTCCCTTTAGCAGATCGTGCTTCGCGCCGAGGTCATTTACCCACCACTGGCGTTCACTGGCGACCCCCTGTTGCGTCTTTTCCGCATCGGGCTGATTGTCCGTTACAACAAGCTGGATGTGCCGGCCAAATTCCTCCCGCGGGATTGGCCCCGCGATCGAGGCCAGCGGATGCGATGGTGCACAGACGGTCACCATTTGCGAGTCACATAGATGCTGCCGTTCTATGGTGCCGGGGCTCAGCTCCGGCACGTCCGTGATCGTCACCGCCAATGCGCACGTGCCTTCGAGAACCAAACGCTCGCCGCCCTGCATGGTTGTCATGCGCAGATTGATTGCAACCGTTGGAAAGTCCGCCTGCAAGGTGCGCAGGCATTCGATCAGGTGCGCACGCGGGAAATAGGTATCCACGGCAACCGAGACCTGTGGGACTCCGGCTTCGGCAATCGCAACCGCACGCATCTTCATTTCCTCGGTGCGTGAGATTACCCCGCGCGCGTCAGGCAGGAGGCTGCGGCCTGCGGCCGTCAGTGTCGCTTTGCGAGTGTTGCGCTCGAACAGCACCACATCAAAGGCGCTCTCGAGTGAGCTGATCGCATGACTGATCGCGGACTGGGCACGCCTTAGCTGCCGTGCCGCTCCGGAAAAGCTTCCCTGGTCACACACGGCGACGAATGCCCGAAGTTGATTGATGGTGACGTTGTCCAACATATTTATCTAGAAAGTAGATGGTATTTATAGATATTCAGTCAATTGGCTTTATGAATCAAGGGCCTCAGAATCGGTTTGTCGCTTTTGTTTCGAAGGATGCAGGGCATGAACAGACTGAATGGAAAGACCGCGGTGATCACCGGTGGCGCTACCGGCATCGGCCGCGCCGCGGCAAAGCGCTTCATCGAGGAGGGCGCCTTCGTCTTCATCTTCGGCCGCCGGCAGGAAGCGCTCGACGCCGCCGTGGCCGACCTCGGGCCCAATGCCCGCGCAGTGAATGGCTCGGTCTCCGACCTGGCCGACCTCGACCGGCTCTACGCGGCGGTGAAGGCCGAGCGCGGAACCCTTGACGTCGTCTTCGCCAATGCCGGGGCGGGAAGCCAGCTGCCACTCGGCCAGATTACCGCCGGGCACATCGACGAAATCTTCGACACCAACGTGAAGGGTTCGATCTTCACGGTCCAGAAGGCGCTGCCTCTGATGGGCCAGGGCGGTTCGATCATCCTGACCGGATCGAGCGCCGGCACCACGGGCGCCCCGGCATTCAGCGCCTACAGCGCGAGCAAGGCGGCCGTGCGCAACCTCGCACGGACCTGGGCAGAGGACCTGAAGGGCACCGGTATCCGGGTGAACGTGCTGTCCCCTGGGCCGACTGCGACCGAACTCGCGAAGGAAGCGCTAGGCGAGGAAGGCATGAAGGTCTTCGCTTCGCTCAATCCGCTCCAGCGTATGGCCGATCCGGCTGAGATCGGGGCGGTGGCCGCCTTTCTTGCGTCGTCGGACAGCAGCTTCATGACCGCCAGCGAGGTCGCCGTTGACGGTGGCCTCGCACAACTCTGAGGAAATAAACGAATGACACAATCTCTAAAGGGCAAAACAGCTCTCGTTACCGGGGCATCGCGGGGCATTGGCCGCGCCATCGCCGAACGTCTTGCAAAGGACGGCGCGTTGGTCGCGCTGACCTACAATGCCAGCAAATCCGGCGCAGACGAGGCGGTCGCGGCCATCGAGAAAGCGGGTGGCACCGCGTTCGCGATCCATGCGGATCTCGTCGACCCGGCGACCGTCCCGGCCTTGTTCGAGAGACTTGACGACGAGTTCACCAGGCGCAACGGAAGCAAGGCCCTCGACATTCTGGTCAACAACGCTGGCAATTCCGGCTGGGTTGGCTTCAAGGACGCGACGCCGGAGAGTTGGGACACCCTGATGGCGGTCTACGCCCGCGCGCCCTTCTTCATCATTCAGGCCGCTCTCGATCGTCTCGCCGATGGTGGACGCATCATCAACATTTCTTCCGCTGCCGCAACGAAGCCCGTGACGGCTGCGCCCGTCTACTCGATGGCGAAAGCGGCCATCAACACCCTGACCCATACGCTCGCAATCGAGCTGGGGCCGCGTGGCATCACCGCGAACGCCGTGGCGCCGGGCTACACGCGAACGGATGCGAACGCAGCCTTGCGGGAGAACCCCGAACTCGTCAAGGCGCTCGAGGCCCAAATCGCGCTGGGACGCTGTGGCGAGCCTTCGGAAATCGCCGCCGTCGTGGCGTTCCTGGCTTCCGATGATGGCCATTGGGTGACCGGCCAAACGATCGAAGCGAGCGGCGGTTACAAGCTCTGACCGCGCCGGGAAACGACGGAGAAACATATGAGTTACGCAATCATTGGCTTCGGCAAGATTGGCCAGGCGCTGGCCAAGGCGTTCACCCGCAACGGTATCGAAGTGGCCGTTGCAACCACGCGCGACCCGAAAAGCTTTGCAGCCGAGGCAGCCGCGATCGGACCCACGATTATTCCCAAAACCCTGACTGAAGCCGTCAAGGCGGACATCATCTTTCTGGCAGTTCGTTTCGAGTCGCACCCGGAGGTCGCAAAAGCACTGCCCGACTGGACGGGGAAGACCATCGTCGACGCGATGAACACGCAGGCCCCGCTTGAGGAACTGAGCGGTCTCCCGTCCTCTGCTTTCGTCGCGAAGGCGTTCACCGGAGCCAGGCTGGTGAAAGGCTTCAACCATCTGGTCGCGGCCGTCCTTGATCGGGATCCGGCCGTCCACGGCGGCAGGAGAGTCGTGTTTCTCGCGAGCGACGATGACGGCGCCGCAGCGAAGATTGGCGAGCTTGCGGAAAATCTCGGTTTCGCGCCAATCGAACTTGGCGGGCTTTCGGAAGGTGGACTGCTTGTGCATGCGCGCGGGAAAAGCTGGGGTCGGCTGATCTTCAAGGACTTGATCAAGTTCGACCGATGACAACGGCTTCCGGCCATTTCGCCGAGTCGAATGGCCGATTACCGGTGCGGACTCAACCCGTCGATGCAGCGGCCCCGTGATCACGGCCACCAGGAGCATGTACACCGTGATCCCGGTGAACACGCCGGGCTCGCCGAAATCCTTCAGCAGCGCCGCGACGCCGACCGCCCGGCGGTAATTCTCGAAACCCGCGGGCGTGTGCTGCACGGGTCCGTCGACGTCATGACGAATTGCGGCCCATCATCATGTCACCCGCCCGTCACCGGCGGGAAAAACGCCACCTCGCTATCTTCCCGCACGACGAAGCCGCCCGTCACCATCTCGAGATTGACGGCCGCCCGCACGGGCCGGTCCATCCGCAGCGCTTCGGCGCTGCGCGCGTCGCGCGCGGCCAGCGTGCTGCGCAGCGCATCGACGGTAAGTTCGCGCGCATCGATCTCGACGATTTCCTCGTCGGTTTCGAGTTGCTCGCGAATGCTTGCAAAGTATTTGATTGTCAGTTTCATCGCGATGTCTTGAATGGAATCGGAGTCGGCGGAATCGGAAAACGCGAAGCGGGCGCGGTCATCCCCAGCGCCGCATTGCCTGGTCGTCGTGCGCCTTCGCCTCGACCCAGCCGGATTCGCCGTCGTGCCGGATCTCCTTCTTCCAGAACGGTGCGTGGGTCTTCAGGAAGTCCATCAGGAATTCGCACGCATCGAACGCGGACCCGCGATGCGCGGCAGCCACCACGACCAGCACGACTGCCTGGCCGAGCGGAATGCGCCCGACGCGGTGCACGATCCTGACCGCTTCGAGCCGCCAGCGCGCGCTGGCTTCCTCGACGATGCTCCACAGGGCCTGTTCGGTCATCGTCGGGTAGTGCTCGACCTCGAGCGCGACGACATCGTCGACGTCGCCTTCCTTGCGCACGACACCGAGGAAATTCACGACCGCGCCGACATTCGGATTGCGAACGATCGGTGCAAGCTCGGCACCCGCGTCGATCGCCGAATACTGCACGCGCACTTCGAAGCCGGCGGCAATCGCCGGCGGCGGTTCGGTGTGCGGTTCGGTGGCGTCGGCGGAATGGGAATGGCTGCCGGCGCGTAACGGATCGTCCGGCAGCCCGGCGCGGGATTCGGTGAAGCTCGTCATCACGGTTCTCCTGTAGGCGGTGCGCCCCGTATCGCGCGGCGGCCCGTCAGCCGCCGACGAGCGACATGCGCACGGTCGGATAGGTCTTGCCCGGCGCACGAGCCGGCCGTGCGGCCCGGCGCTCGGAATAGCGGTCGTCGCGCCGCGTCCAGCGATCGCGCACGGCGGCGGCGAGCGTGTCGACCGGCGCCGCGTCGTCGAGCCACGGCCGCAGGTCGGTGCCCTGGGTCGCGAACAGGCACGTATAAAGCTTGCCGTCGGCCGACACGCGTGCGCGCGAGCAGGTGCCGCAGAACGGATGCGACACGCTCGCGATGAAGCCGACCTCGCCGGCGCCGTCGATGTGCGCGCAACGGATCGCGGTCGCGTCGTGCCCCGGTTCGCCGACCAGCACGAGCGGATAGTGCTCGTCGATCAGCTCGCGCATCCGCGCGGCCGGCACGACCTTGTCGCCGGACCAGAAGCTCGCGCCGCCGACGTCCATGTATTCGATGAAGCGCACGGCCACGCCGCTATGCCGGAAGTGACGCACGAGCGGCAGGATCTGGTCGTCGTTCGCGCCGCGTTCGATCACCGCGTTGACCTTGACCGGCGCGAGCCCGGCCGCATGCGCGGCTTCGATGCCGGCCAGCACGCGCGACACGGGCACGTCGGCGTCGCTCATCCGGCGGAACACCGCGTCGTCGAGCGCATCGAGGCTGACGGTCACGCGCGACAGCCCCGCGTCGCGCAGCGCGCGTGCTTTCGCGGCGAGCAGCGAACCGTTGGTCGTCAGCGCGATTTCGACGGGCTTGCCGTCGACGGTCGTCAGTGCGGCCAGCCGTTCGATCAGCGCCTCGAGGTTGCGGCGCAACAGCGGCTCGCCGCCGGTGATGCGGATTTTTTCGACGCCGAGCGACGTGAACGCGCGTGCGATCTTTTCCAGTTGCGCGAACGACAGCCGCTCGGACGACGGCATGAATGCGTAGCCGGCGCCGAAGCTTTCGCGCGGCATGCAGTAGCCGCAGCGGAAATTGCACTGGTCGATGACGGACAGGCGCAGGTCGCGCAGCGGGCGGCCGAGCGTGTCGGTCGTGCGGGGAAAGGCGCCCGGCGATGCGCCGCCGGAGGAAGCGGCGGCGGCCGGCGCGGCGGAAACGATGGCATTCACGATCGGGTCGTCGGCCTGCATGAAGTAAGCGGAGGGGCGTCGCCGATCGAGCGCGTGCGTGCCGACGTATCGGTGCACAGGTCGTGGCGAGCCTCATCGTGAGCATAGTCCGCCGGACTTTTGCGGCAGGGACACAATCGCGCCCGAATTGCAGGAATACAGTTCGCCGTACGGGGTGCGCGGCGAATGCGCGGCATCGGGCGGCTATCCGGCGTCGCGATCATGCTAGCCAGTGCGCGAATTCGTAATACGGTACCGCGTCGCCGCGCGCGATGCGCTTCCCGGCCGGCAGCCGCGCGAGCCCGCTCGCCTGCACGAGCGATTGCAGCGTGCCGGCGCCTTGCTGCCGCAGCGTGTCGAGCACGGCCGAGCCGTCGGCGCCGATGGTGCGGCGCACGCGCACGAAGCGCTCGCGCTGCGCATCCGGCTCGAAGTCGATGTCGATCGGCAGCGACGGCACGATCGGCACGCACGCGTCGCGCCCCTGCAGGCAGCGGATCAGCGGCGCGACGAACAGCGCGAACGCCGTCATCGCGGCGCCCGGATTGCCGGGCAGCAGCACGACGGGCCGCGCGTCGAGCCGCGCGAGCGCGACCGGCTTGCCGGGTTTCATGCGCACGCCGCCGACGACGAACGACGCGCCGAGCACGGCCAGCGCGGGGCGCAGCAGGTCCTTGTCGCCGACCGACGCGCCGCCGACGCAGATCACCAGGTCGCAACACGCGTGCAGGTCGCGCAGCGCGCGATCGATGGCGGGCGCCGTATCGGCCGCATGCAGGCTCATCGCAACGCCGGCACCGGTTCCCGATACCAGCGCGGCGAGCATCGGCGCATTGCTGTTGTAGATCTGCTGCGGCGCACGCGGCTGGCCGCACGCGACGAGTTCGTCGCCGGTCGTCAGGATGCCGACGCGCAGCGCCGGGCGCACGCCGATGCGCGCGAAACCTTGCGCGGCGGCCACGCCGACGTGCATCGCGCCCATCCGTACGCCGGCCGGCACGAGCAGGTCGCCGGCACGCGCTTCCTCGCCCCGGCGGCGGATGTGCGAGCCGCTGCGCTGCGGCGCGTCGAATGCGACCCAGCCGTCCTGTTCGTGCGCATGCTCCTGCATCACGACGGTGTCGGCGCCGGGCGGAATCAGGCTGCCGGTGAAGATGCGTGCGGCCGTGCGCGCGGCCAGCGGCGCGGGCGTGTCGCCCGCATAGCAGCGCTGCGCGACGCGCAGCGGCTCGCCGTGCGCGAGATCCGCGTGACGCACGGCGTAGCCGTCCATCGCACTCTGGTCGGCCGGCGGCTGGTCGAGCACGGCGGTTAGCGGCGCGGCCAGCACGTGGCCGGCAGCGTCCGCGACGGGCACGGAAACGACCGCGTCCAGCGGTGCGAACGCGCCGGCGAAATGCTGCTGCGCGGTGTCGAAATCGATCAGTTGTTGCATGACGAGAGAGCCGGATGCGCTTGCGAAAGCGCCGGTTGGTCGGGATGGGCGGCGTCGGGCGACACGTATTCGACGAAGCCGTCGTTGCGGCAGAAGCCGAGCAGCCGCACGCCGGCTTCGCGGGCGACGTCGATCGCCAGCGACGTCGGCGCCGAGATCGTCGCGATCATCGGGATGCCGACCCGCGCGGCCTTGCGCACCAGTTCGTAGCTCGCGCGGCTCGACAGGAACACGAAACCCGCGTGCAGGTCGGCGCGGCGCCGCGCGAGCCGGCCGATCAGCTTGTCGAGCGCGTTGTGGCGGCCGACGTCCTCGAATACGTCGAGCACGGCGCCGCCGCGGTCGCACCATGCGGCCGCGTGGATGCCGCCCGTCTCGCGCATCAGCGTCTGGTGGGCCGGCAACGCGCGCGCGGCGCGTGCGATCGCGTCGGCGCCGATGCCGGCGGCCGCGCCGGCGGCATCGATGCGCGGCGGGTGCAGATCGAGCTGCGCGATGCTTTCGATCCCGCATACGCCGCAGCCCGTGCGGCCGGCCAGCGCGCGGCGGTGCGCCTTCAGTGCCATGAACGCCTGCTGCGACACGGTGAGCCGCACTTCGGCGCTGCCGGGCCGGCATTCGCTCTCGATGTCGAACACGTCGGACGCGCGCTCGACGATGCCTTCGCTCAGCGCGAAGCCGAGCCCGAACGCGTCGAGGTCGATCGGCGTCGCCATCATGACCGTGTGCGAGATGCCGTTGAACACGAGTGCAACCGGCGTTTCGTCGACGACGCGATCGACGGTGTCGCGCGTTTCGCCGGCGCGATGGCGCGTCACATGACACGCGGTGCTGCCGGTCGGATCGTCGCGGCGGGTGCAGGACTCCATGCGTTTTTCTCCAGGCGGATCGGCCGGCGTGCCGGCCGGGCCCGGCGCGTACGCCGGGCGACGGGAATCGATGCCGCCGGGCGGGCGCCGAGGGGCGCGCCGTCGCCGCGGGCAGGCGTTGCATCACATGGTAAGGGCGGTGAACAGCGCGCCGCAGGCACAGCGTCGCAACGCGGAAAGCAGTACAGCTTGCGACGCCCGGCGCCGGTTGTGTCTTTTCCGGACACACATCTTTGCCGGGACGGAAAGCACAGTTTCAGGACGCGTTCGCGCGATTGCGAGTATCGTGGCAAACGCGATATCGTCGTTCACGCTTCGATGCCATGCGAGCGATCGTTTGTGTTCGCATGTGTTGTCGCGAAGCCGTCGCGCGATTTCCTGCTTCGGGCGGACGTTTTCACAATCACGAGCAAATTACGGTCATGGAAATCTTCGATGCGTTCCATCTCGCACGATTGCAATTCGCGTTCACGGTGTCGTTCCACATCGTGTTTCCCGCGATCAGCATCGGCATGGCGAGCTTCCTGGCGGTGCTGGAATGGCGTTATCTCGTCACCGGCGACGCCGCCTACAAATCCATGTTCCAGTTCTGGTCGAAGATCTTCGCGATCGGCTTCGGGATGGGGGTGGTGTCCGGCGTCGTGATGGCATACGAGTTCGGCACGAACTGGGCCGGCTTCTCGCGCGTCGCCGGCAACATCACGGGGCCGCTGCTCACGTATGAAGTGCTGACGGCGTTCTTCCTCGAAGCCGGCTTCCTCGGCGTGATGCTGTTCGGCTGGCAGCGCGTGAGCCCGCGCGCGCACTTCTTCGCGACGCTGATGGTCGCGGTCGGCACGCTGATCTCGACGTTCTGGATTCTCGCGTCGAACAGTTTCATGCAGACGCCGCAGGGCTACAAAATCGAGAACGGCCTCGTCGTGCCGGTCGACTGGTTCAAGATCATCTTCAATCCGTCGTTCCCGTACCGTCTCGTGCACATGACGATCGCGGCGTTCATCGTCGCGGGCTTCATCGTCGCCGCGTGCGGCGCGTGGCACCTGCTGAAGGGGCGCCGCGACGAGCCGGTGAAGCGCAGCTTCTCGATGGCGCTGTGGATGCTGCTGCTGCTCGCGCCGATCCAGATCGTCGTCGGCGACGCGCACGGGCTGAACACGCGCGAATACCAGCCGGCGAAGATCGCGGCGATCGAGGGGCTGTGGGAAACCGAGAAGGGCGGCACCGCGCTGAACCTCGTCGGGCTGCCCGACATGCAGGCCGAAACCACACGCTATGCGATCCAGGTGCCGCACCTCGGCAGCCTGATCCTTACGCACAGCTGGGATGGCGAAATCCGCGGGCTGAAGGAATTCCCGCCGCAGGACCGCCCGTATTCGCCGATCGTGTTCTGGACGTTCCGGATCATGGCGGGCCTCGGGATGCTGATGCTGCTGACCGCGCTGCTCGGGCTGCTGCTGAGAAAGGGCGGGCGCCTGTATGAAACGCGCTGGTTCCAGTGGTTCGTGGTGGGCATGGGGCCGTCGGGCATCGTCGCGCTGCTGGCCGGCTGGGTCACGACCGAGGTCGGGCGGCAGCCGTGGACCGTGTACGGCGTGCTGCGCACCGTCGATTCGGTCGCGCCGCTCAGCGCGCAGCAGGTCGGCGTGTCGCTGCTGATCTTCGTGGTCGTGTATTTCCTGGTGTTCGGAACGGGTATCTATTACATGATGAAACTGATGAAGCGCGGGCCGGCCGCCCAGGCCGGGTACATCGAGCTGCACCGGCATCCGGGGCTGCGCAAGAGCGCGCTGTCCACGCCGCTGAACGTCACCGAAGCGGAGTAATCATGCAAATCGATCTTCCTGTCGTCTGGGCCGCGATCATCGGCCTCGGCGTGTTCATCTACGTGATGCTGGACGGCTTCGATCTCGGCATCGGCCTGCTGTTCCCGTTCTTCGATGCGAAGTCCGAGCGGCAAGTGATGCTCGACACCGTCGCGCCGGTGTGGGACGGCAACGAGACCTTTCTGGTGCTCGGCGGCGCGGGGCTCTACGGCGCGTTCCCGGTCGTGTATTCGACGCTGCTGCCCGCGAATTACCTGCCGCTGGTGCTGATGCTGGTCGGGCTGATCTTCCGCGGCGCGGCGTTCGAACTGCGCGCGAAGGCGACCCGCACGCAACACATGTGGGATCTCGCGTTCATCGGCGGCTCCGCGCTCGCGGCGTTCTGCCAGGGGATCGTGCTCGGTTCGCTGCTGCAGGGCATCAAGATCGAGAACAACCAGTTCGCGGGCGGGCCGTTCGACTGGCTGTCGCCGTTCAGCCTGCTCTGCGGGATCGGCGTGCTCGTCACGTATGCGACGCTCGGCTGCGGCTGGCTGATCCTGAAGGTCGACGGCGAACTGCAGCGCAAGATGCGGCTGCTGATGAAGCCGCTCGCGGGTGTGTTGCTCGCCGTGATGGCCGTCGTCAGCCTGTGGACCGTGATCGGGCTGCCGGCCGTCGCGCACCGCTGGTTCGGCAGCGGCAACCTCGGCTGGTTCCTGCCGGTGCCGGTCCTCGTCGTCGCGTGCGTGTGGGGCATCTTCCACACGGTGAAGCGCCAGCACGAGGCCACGCCGTTCCTGCTGACGCTCGCACTCGTGTTCCTCGGCTACACGGGGCTCGTGATCAGCATCTGGCCGAACATCGTGCCGCCGTCGCTGACGATCTGGGACGCGTCGTCGAGCCATTCGAGCCAGCTGTTCGCGCTCGTCGGCACGGTGATCGTGCTGCCGATCATCCTCGTGTACAACGCGATGCAGTACCGCGTGTTCCGCGGCAAGGTGCGCGAGGGCGACATCGGCTATCACTGAGCGGCGCGCGATGTGACGGGGCGCGGCGGGCGTGCGCGTATCATCGCGCGCAGCGCGGCCCCGGCACGTCCCCTGCCCGAAAGCGGCCCGCCACGCGCGGGCCGTTGCGCATCGGGTGCGGGCGTTGCGTGTTGCGTATTCCTTTGTCAGTCGAGAAACAATCATGATCGTCAGACCACGACAAAACTGGCTCAGGATGCTGTTCGTCTGGAACGGCTCCGTGCTGCAATCGATCATTCCGCAACTGGTGTTCATGGCGATCGTCAGCACGCTGGCGGTCTTCACGAACGGGCGCATCTTCGGCGAGAAGATTCCGCTCAACACCGCGCCGTTCACGCTGTTCGGGCTCGCGCTCGCGATCTTCCTCGCGTTTCGCAACAACGCGAGCTTCGAGCGCTTCAAGGAGGCGCGGCATCTGTGGGGCAACCTGCTGATCGCGGCGCGCAACGTGACGTCGCAACTGAATCGCTACCTGCCCGACAGCGTCGGCGATGCCGAGCGCAACCGGCTCGCCGATCTGCTGATCGCGTTCACGTATGCGCTGAAGCATCAGCTGCGCCATACCGATCCGACCGAAGACCTGCAGCGCATCCTCGGCGCGGAGCGTGCCGGCGCGCTCGCACGCAAATGCTTCAAGCCGGTCGCGATCCTCGACGAGCTGCGCGGCGGCATTGTCCGCGCGCTGGGCCGCGCGCCCGGCAGCGACGCGACGTGCTGGATGTTCGAGACGCAGCTCGACGAACTGGGCAAGTCGGTGGGTGGTTGCGAGCGCATCCTGTCGACGCCGATCCCGTTCTCGTACAGCGTGCTGTTGCATCGCACCGTGTATGCGTACTGCGTGCTGCTGCCGTTCGGCCTCGTCGATTCGACGGAGTTCTTCACGCCGTTGATCTGCGTGTTCATCTCGTACACGCTGATCGCACTCGAAGCGATCGCGAACGAGGTCGCCGAACCGTTCGGCCTCGCGCCGAATGCGCTCGCGCTCGATGCGATGACGCGCACGATCGAGCGGTCGGTGCTCGAACTGGGCGACCGCGCGATGCCGGAGGAATTCGAGCCGGCATCGACGTACCAGATCACGTAAGCGGGCGCGCGCAACGCGTCGGTTATCCGGCTGGCCTACGCGGTGATCGGCGACGACTTCGGCGGCTGCCTGCACAAGCGGATCGACGGCGGTTATGCGTTTGTCATCGATTTCGACGAAGAATAGCGGCACGGGCGTTGCCTGTTATCGACGATGCAGCGTGACCGTACGAACGGCGATTGCCGATTGCCGCTTCAGGAGGGATTGAAATGCGAATCTACGTGACGAGTATTTTTGTCGACGATCAGGACAAGGCGTTGACGTTCTATACCGACAAGCTCGGCTTCAGGCTGAAGAACAACATCCCGGTGGGCGACTACCGCTGGCTGACCGTCGTGTCGAAGGACCAGCCGGACGGCACCGAGTTGTTGCTCGAGCCGAGCAACCATCGTGCGGTCGGACCTTACAAACAGGCGCTGTATGAAGACGGCATTCCGGCGGCTTCGTTCCAGGTCGACGATCTCGATGGCGAGTTCGCGCGGCTCACGGCGCATGGTGTTCACTTCACGCTGGAGCCGATGGACGCGGGGCCCGTACGCGTCGCCGTGATCGACGATACGTGCGGGAACCTCATTCAACTGATGCAGATGAAGTAACGCGTTGCGCGGGCCTGATCAGCCGGCCGATCGTTTCCGCTGGCCTCATGGTGTCGCGGGCGGGCGTGGCTGACGGGGAAACGATAGCGGGTGCGAACGGGCATGACGGCGCCGATCGGTGGCTGACCGCCTGCGGGGCGGCCTTGCGCCGTCCGGAGCCTGACAAGCCGCTCCGGCTTTCCGCCGCGCATCGTCCTCGCACCGCGTTTGCCGCCTGCGCCGCTCAATCGAAATACGTGAGCCCCAGCGCGCCCTTCACCTCCGCGAGCGTCGCACCCGCGACTTCCCGCGCGTGCAACGTGCCGCGCTTCAGGATCGCCATTACCTCGGCCTTGTCGGCCTCGAACTCGCGGCGGCGCGTGCGGATCGGCTCGATCAGTGCCTGCAGCCGCTCGTTCAGCACGCGCTTGACGACGCTGTCGCCGAGCCCGCCGCGGCGATAGTGCGCCTTCAGCTCATCGACCTTCTGCACGTCCGGCTCGAACGCGTCGAGGAACGTGAACACGACGTTGCCCTCGATCTGGCCGGGGTCGCTCACGCGCAGGTGGTTCGGATCTGTATACATGTCCTTCACCGCCTGCGCGATCTCGTCCGGCGTCGCGCCGAGCGTGATTGCATTGCCGAGCGACTTGCTCATCTTCGCCTTGCCGTCGATGCCCGGCAGCCGCGTGACCGACGACAGCACGGCCTCGCATTCGACCAGCACCGGCTGCTCGACGGTCGCGTTGAAGCGGCGAACGAGTTCGTTGGTCTGCTCGATCATCGGCAACTGATCGTCGCCGACGGGTACGTGCGTCGCCTTGAACGCAGTGATGTCGGCGGCCTGGCTCACCGGGTAGGTCAGGAAGCCGGCCGGGATGTCGCGCTCGAAGCCGCGCAGGCGGATCTCTTCCTTGATGGTCGGATTGCGTTCGAGGCGCGCGACCGTGACGAGGTTGAGCAGGTATTGCGACAGCTCGGCGAGTTCGGGTACCTGCGACTGCACGACGATCGTCGAGATCGCCGGATCGATGCCGACGGCGAGATAGTCGAGCGCGACCTCGATCACGTTCTCGGTGACGCGCTGGCGGCGGCCCATGTTGTCGGTCAGCGCCTGCGTATCGGCGAGCAGCAGGAATTGCCGCGCTTCGTGCTGCATCTGCACGCGCGCGCGCAGCGAGCCGATGTAGTGGCCGAGATGCAGCGGGCCGGTCGTGCGGTCGCCGGTGAGGATGGTCGGGCGGTTCGGGTGGGTCATGGTTGTCGTTGGCTCCGGGTTGTCGAAGCCGCCAGCCATGATGTCGGCGCAGAAACGCAAATGCCGCCATGGCTGGCGGCATCACGTTTGGGACATGCAAAAGGAAACGGGCCGCCTGGGTCAGGCGCGCCACCAGCAAGGCAGGTTCGGCAGGGCAGGTTTGGTTTCCATCTCGAAAGTATAACGCAGCGCGGGGACGGCCATGCGCGTCAGCGCAACACCGATTCCATCGCGAGGTACGCGGTTTCGGCGGACGGCCACAGCAGGTACAGCAGGCCGGCCATCAGCAGCAGCGCGCCCGCGCGCACCAGCGGCGTGCGGTCTTTGTTGCGCGGGGAGGGGATGGGCGGATTCGGTTTCTTCATGCTTGCAGGCGCGCGAGGCGCCACTCCAACGGTTACTGCAACGGGTCGAGCGGGGCGACGCCGGGGTGTTGCGGGGTTCAACGGGGGCTGGGGCGCGGTTGGCGCACCGAGTTGCCTGGGCGCGACTGCGGGGTTGACCGGTCGCGGGGCATTAAAAAGGGACGGTTGAACGTCCTGTGGCTGCCGTCCATGCCGAGGCGACGGGCATCCTACCAGTTCGGCAGTCCGGCCACAGTCAAGAATTGTCGGGGATGGGCGCGGCCGTCGGCTCGCTGCCCATCTGCTCGAAAAGCGCGTAGCCCGGCGTCGTCGCGCAACATCAACAGCAGCTTCTGCCGTGCGTCGGCCAGTGACACACTCTTCGGCGCGGTCTTCAGCGCGCACTCGGGCATCGCCTGGATGCGGCGTTCAAGCTCGTCGAGCGAAAGTGGCTGCGTGCTGCCGCCGCTCCCCGCTCGCCTTCGGCGAGCAGCGTGAGCGCGCCGGCCGATTCGCGTCCGAAGTATGCGAGCAGGCTCCAGGCGTAGCCTGCGTCTCCTTTCGCCTCGCGCGCGAGCGACATGCGCCTCCCTTCCTCGGGCAGCAGATGGTCGAAGAACCGCTGGACCGGGCGATCGGTCGACGTATCGATGCACGCTTCCACGCGCAGCCCGAACGTCGGCGACATCCGGTACCCGACGCACGCAGCCGGCGCGAGCCGGCGACCGACTTCACAGACCCGTCGCACGGTTCGTCCCTGCAGCAGTCCTGCCGAAATTTCCGGCAAGGCCGTCGCGCATCCATTTCCCGGAGAACACCATGCGATATCCATTGCAGCACGTCGACCAAGGCGCGTCGGCGCCGCGTCCATCCGAACCCGAACCGCACGCACCGGCGCCGCGGGCGGACATCGAGGAGGTGTGAGCCATGAGCAGCGAAGCACTCGACCCCCTGCTGAGGCAGTTCGCAGAGAAGCGCTTGGGACGGCCCCTCGATCCGGGCGAAGAACAGGCGCTGCTGGAGCGGCTGCCGGGCAGGCACGGGAACCAGCCGGCGCCGGTTCCCGGCACGGCCACGCAGGCGAGCGCCGCGAACCCGCCGTTGCCGCGGTTGAAAACCCGGCAGGAGGCGCGCGAGCAGGTCAAGCATTTTCTGCAGCTCAACCAGCAGAAGGCGTACGAGAAGATGCGCGGCATCCTGCAGACGATCGACGCGCAGAACGAGACGACCCTCGGCATGCTGGCGTCGGAACAGCAGAAAGTGTCCGGCGTACTCGACGCGCACGAGCCGCCGGGCGACGCGCAGGCATCCGGCACGGCGGACATCCAGGACAGCACCCGCCAGGCGCTGGCGATGATCGGCGAACAGCTGACGGGCCTCATCCGGCAGGAAATCGAAGCCTGCTTCCGGCAATACGTCGATTCGCTCGCCGACCGGCTCGCCGTACGGCTCGACGCGATAGACGGCCGGCTGCAAAACGTCGGCGCCGGTCCGACCGAACGGTCCGAACCGACCGCGCCGGGTGCTGCCGCCACCGCCGCCGTTCACGATACCGCCGGCCCAGCGTCCATGGAGTAGCACGCGGGTCATGCGGCTGAAGTCGAGCGGCTGAATGCGAAACCGGCCGGCCCCGATGTGCGATCTCTCAACTACGTGAATCAAGGAGCAAAAAATGGGTGATAAGTGCCAAGTGTGCCAGGTCAATCCTGCGATTACCGATGCCGTCACGCAGGTCAACGTCAAGGTGGTCGCCGAGGCGCCGGCAATGGCGATGGGCTCGCTGTACCAGGCCCAGAGTCATTCGCTCAGCATCCTGTTCGAGAACGCGGTGCAGCAGCAGTCGCAGGCCGCGATCCAGTCGCAGACGTCGACGAACGTGGGGACGATGCAGCTCTACACGATCGGGCCGGAAAGCGCGGGTGCGGCCGCCACGGAAATCGGCTCGAACGGGATCATCTCCCTGCTGGCCGACGTGATCGCGATCGGCAAGGCGGTGACCCACTAAGGGGGCAACGCCGTGGTCGAGCGGCGGCGCAAGCGGCACGAGCCGCCCATGCCGCCGCCTTGCCGCGGATCCGCAGCACGGCCGCCGGCGCCTGAACAGCGGTGCCGCGCGGTGTTCCGGAGCAACCGACAGAACGGGCCGAGCCGATTCGATGCGGCGCCCGTTCGCAAACCAGGAGAAACACGATGGCAAATGACGCAAACGCGAACGCCGACGACCTGAGGGTCCCGAATGACCCGAAGGACCCCTGCGACTGCAAGACGTGCACGGTCAATGCCGCGATCACCGACGCGGTCACGCAGACCAACGTCAAGGTGGTGGGCGAAGCGCCCGCAATGGCGACGGGCTCGCTGTACCAGGCCCAGAGCCATTCGCTCAGTGTGCTGTTCGAGAACGCCGTGCAGCAGCAGTCGCAGGCCGCGGTTCAGCTGCCGACCTCGACGAACGTGGGCACGATGCAGCTCTACACGCTCGGGCCGGCGAGCGCCGGCGCCGCCGCGACGGAAATCGGCTCGAACGGCGTGCTTTCCGTGCTGGCTGACGTGCTCGCGCTCGGCAAGGCACTTGCCTGACGCGTAACCCGGCGTCGACGCCGGGCGGCGGCCTCGATCCAAGTGGCTTCCGCCCGGCGCCCGACGTCGTGTCGACGCCCGCGACGGCGAGCACCCGCGGCGCATCGACGGCGCCGTGCGTCGCGCGTCGCCGACCGACCCACTCATGCTTTCGCCGCGACTGCGCCGCAGCGGCGAGCAAACCAGGAGTAACGACATGACGGAACAGGTTTCCGCCGCGATTACCGATGCAGTCACGCAAGCCAACGTCAAGGTGGTGGGCGAAGCCCCGGCCGTGGCCTTGGGCACGCTCATGCAGTCGAACAGCCATGCGTCCGCGATCCTGCTGCACAACGCGGTGCAGATGCAGGCGAACCAGGCGGCGTCCAACCTCGCCGCCACGACCGTCGGCATCATGCAGCTCTATGCCGGCTCGCCGGTGGCGGCGGCCGCCGCGGCGCGCTCGGCGAACGACAACTTTGCGTCGCAGCTGGCCGCCATCGCGCAGTTGATGAACGCCATCAGCCACTGGCGCGGCTGACCTTCACCGCGCGCCATGCCACCCGGCGCGCGCACCCTCCCCGCGCCGCGGCGCGGCACGACGCACGTGCTTGCCGGGGCATCAATTGGCGTCGGCGATGTACCGGAGCTGCTCCGGTTTTTCGATCGTCACGCCGTGCTCGCGAAGCCGGATCAGGCCGTCGCGCTGCATCCTCTGCAGGCTGCTGTTCAGTCGCGGCCGGCTGACGTTGAGCATCGCTGCCAGGATGCTCTGGTTCTCCGGCAGCGGCACCTCGAGATCGTTCCCTTGCATGCGGTTCAGCAGATGGCGCGCGAGCCTTGCTTCGAGCCGGTACAGGCACGCCGACTCGACGAAGTCGCTCAGCTGATGGATGTGCCGGCACAGCTGCTCGTGGATGCGCTCCATGAAATCCGCGTTGGCCAGCAGCGGCGCGAAGTACTGGCGATGCAGCAGCGAAATGCGGCAGTCGGGGCTCAACTGCGCTGTGAAGCTGCGCCGGTGTGCGCGAATCAGCGTGCTCTCGCCGATGAGTTCGCCCGGCACCGAGTGGCCGAGAATGATTTCGCGTCCGCCGGGTTCGTGCAGCGTCATGTAGACGCGGCCGCGGTGCACGAAGGCGACGAAATCTCCCGGATCGCCCTTGAAGAACAACAGGCGATTGCCGTGTTCGGGCCAGGGCGTGGCATGCCGCTCGATATGAGCCAGAAGGCTTTCCGGCAGATCGGTGAGTATCGGTATATTGCGCAGCGTTTGAACGTTAGCAAGGGCAGGCATGTTTTCCGTGCGAGGTTGTTTGACGATGCGGCCACCTAGCGAAAAACGCTGCCTTTGGCACTGCGTGAAAAATGAACAATGAAGATAGCCAGATAATCGGCAAGCAGTCCGGATATGGCGGCACTTCGGCGGCAAGGACGCTTGGTCGATCGACGCGGATAGCCGCGTGCCGGCGCGCGAACGCGTCGCCGCGGCAGTCGTTCTTTTTTCATCGCAATGCCGTTATTCACGCCCGGCGGCGCACCTGAAACGACGGATGGGGCTATGCCGGGGGATTAAAATTTCCGTTCATAATAATCAAGAAAATTTACCAAAACCGATTATCTTGATAACGGTGTTACGCGGGTAACAGCGCCATTCGCGGCATCGAATCGATTCTGTGTTTTCCATAAAAAAGGAAGGCACGGGATGACAACCTCGAACCAGCACGCTGCCCCGACGCCTGAGTCACCGGCGCAGCAGCTCGATCGCACGTGGCGGGAAATGCAGGGGAAATTGCGGCGCCGCGCGCGCCTGTTGTGCAAGGGCGATATCTACCGTGCCGACGAACTGCTCTCCGATACCGCACTCAAGGTCCACATTTACCTGCAGCGCTCGCCCGAGCGCGTTCAGAACCTGGCCGGCTTTCTCTTTCTGGCGCTGAACCATGCGTTCCTCGATGGCGCGCGTCGCCGTCTCCGCGAAAGCGGCAGGCTCGAATTCGACCCGGACTGGGACGACGATCACACCGTCGAGCTGGCTGGCCACGCACCGTCGATGGAGCAGCAACTGCTGCTCCGGCAGTTGCTGCTGCGTCTCGAGCAGGCGCTGTCCACGCTCCCGCCGCAGCAGCAGATGCTGTTCACGCTGAAGTTCGAGGAGGACCGCCCCTATCTGCACATCGCGGCGACGCTCGGGATCAACGAGCCGCTTGCCAGAAAGCGCGTCGAGCTGCTGCGCAAGAAGTTGCGCGAGGAACTCGCCTGAGCACGTTCACGAACGCGGGCACGCAGCGTTCCTAACGGCATGCGCGGCGTCGATGGCCTGCCGGCCCGCCGTTCCTTCAATCGCATGCCGGAGCCGAGATCCGAGGAGGCCTCGTGGCAGACAAAGTCAATGAGCAGGTTACCGACGCGCTGACGCAGACCAATGTCAGCGTCGTCGCGGGATCGCCGGCCCAGGCGCTGGGCACGCTTTACCAGATGTTCAGCCAGGCCGTCGGCATCTCGGCGCAGAACATGACGCAGCAGCAGGCGGCGCTGAACCAGATTTCGAACGCCGTGGTGTCGAAGGCGGTGGCCATGATCCTGTCCGTCGAAGCGTCGCCGAAGGGGGCATCGGGCGGCGCGGCGCATGCCCCGACGGCCGGGCCGCAGACGGGTTCCACGCATTAGGACGCGCTGACTCTCGGGATACCTGAACCATGAACATGAAAGGCATTTTGGGCGGGCGCGGCGACGGCGCGCCGCAGACACCGCAGACACCGCGCGATGTCGCAGACGCCGCAGCCGAAGCAACGACGCCGGCCGATGTCGCGCCGAGCACCGCGGCGTCGAAGGCCGGCGCGCGTACGTGGCCGGTCAACCGGCTGCGCAGGCTCACCGATGCGCTGAAGGCGCCGAACCAGATCGCGGGTGCGACCGGGCCCGGCGGCTCGTCGCTGCAGACCGTGCAGGCGATCAACGCGGAAGCCGCGTCCTACGCGACGACGCAGATCGCCGTCGGCCCGAACATGATGATCACGCAGGCGGGCGGCATGGTCGCGCAGGCGGCGGCCAACTACTTCGAGGCGTCGACGTCGCTGGCGATCGCGGGCAAGAGCGTGCTGATGAAGGATCTGGCGCAGAAGACCATCGACGAGAACGTGCCCGGGATGGCGATGGATGCGATGGGCCTGCTGTTGACGGACCTGTTCGTCGCGACCGCGGCGATCGTCGCGGGTGCCGCGGAGGCGATCGAAGGGGAGGCCGCGAGTGTCGCGCTCGACAAGATCGACGAGAGCCTGCAGAAGTATCAGGCGCTGCTGGACAAGAAGGGCACGTAGAGCGCGACCGCGCGCGCAGTGGCAAGGAATCAACCGACACGACCCGCCGGGCCATCAGGCCGGATGCGGGATGTGAGCGGCGGGACCGACGCGCGTCCGTTTTCCCGGACACGTCGCGGCCCCGCCACCGGCAGTCCCATCGAGTCAAATGAGGAACCCATGCCCTACGACATTCACAACGTACAAGGTCCCGCGCCGCTGGCGGTTGGCGAGCGCATCTGGGGAGATGCGGCGGAAATCGATTTCGGCGCGATGACGAGCTGCATCGCGCTCGTCGAGCAGACGCCGGGCCAGCCGACGTCGGTGCGCGCAATCCATCTGTCGATCGTCAGCGGCGACGGCACGAAGGTTTACGATCCGTCGGCGAACGTGGCCGGGCAGGTCGAGACGATCATGCAGCAGAGCGGCGACCTGCGTGCCTGCCTCGGGCGCATCGATCTCTGGCAGGCCAGCCAGCAGCAACAGCTGCAGGATTTCTTCGTCGCGCTGATGCTGAGCCTCGACATGCAAAACTGGGTGCCGGTGCCGGACGGCAACCTGCGAGTGCGGATCAACGGCGGCGTGATCCAGTATCAGAAGGGCACCGGTCCATGGACCAACGCGTAGCCGGCGCAGTACGGGCGCGTCGTCCTGCGCCGCTCGCCGCCCGCGCCACACCCAGCTTTTTGCTCGTCAACACCAACAAAAATCATCGTTTCGCCTCCGGCGGTGTGTCAGCAGAATGTCTCCATTCCAGCTCGTGCGACAGCAAGAACGTCGCATCGAGCCGCACTTCAGAAGGAGACAGCCGTGGCAGTCGAAACAACCTCAATCGATACGCTCGTCGTCGGCGCCGGGCAGGCCGGCGTGGCCATGAGCGAGCACCTGGGCAAGCTGGGCGTGCCGCATCTCGTGCTGGAGCGCAGCCGCATCGCCGAACGCTGGCGCACCGGGCGCTGGGATTCGCTGGTCGCGAACGGCCCCGCGTGGCACGACCGCTTCCCGGGGCTCGAATTCGACGGCCTCGATCCCGATGCGTTCGCAACGAAAGACCGGGTCGCGGACTACTTCGAAGCGTATGCGCGGAAATTCAACGCACCGATCCGCACCGGTGTCGAAGTGAAGAACGTCGTGCGCAACGCGGGCAAGCCGGGCTTCGTCGTCGAGACGTCCGACGGCACGATCGAAGCGAACCGCGTGGTGGTCGCGACGGGGCCGTTCCAGCGCCCGGTGATTCCGCCGATCGCGCCGGACGACGCCCGTCTCGTGCAGATCCATTCCGCCGACTATCGCAACCCGGGCCAGCTTCCGGAAGGCGCGGTGCTGGTGGTCGGCGCGGGTTCGTCGGGCGTGCAGATCGCCGACGAGCTGCAGCGCGCGGGTAGGCAGGTCTACCTGTCGGTCGGCCCGCACGATCGCCCGCCGCGCGCGTATCGCGGCCGCGACTTCTGCTGGTGGCTCGGCGTGCTCGGCGAATGGGACAAGGAAGTCGCGACGCCCGGCCGCGAACACGTGACGATCGCGGTGAGCGGCGCGCGCGGCGGCCATACGGTCGATTTCCGCAAGCTGGCGAACCAGGGCGTGACGCTGGTCGGGCTGACGAAGTCGTTCGACGGCGGCGTGGTCACATTCGAACGCGACCTCGCGATCAATCTCGCGCGCGGCGACGAGAACTACCTGTCGCTGCTCGATGCGGCCGACGCGTATGCGGCGCGCAACGGCCTCGACCTGCCGGAAGAGCCGGACGCGCGCCGTATCCTGCCGGACCCCGAATGCGTCGCGCATCCGATCCTTGCACTCGACCTCGCCGGCGCCGGCGTTACGTCGATCGTCTGGGCGACCGGCTATGCGGTCGACTACGGCTGGCTGAACGTCGACGCGTTCGCGGCGAACGGCAAGCCGCAGCACCAGCGCGGCGTGTCGAAGGAGCCCGGCATCTATTTCCTCGGGCTGCCGTGGCTGTCGCGGCGCGGTTCCAGCTTCATCTGGGGCGTATGGCACGACGCGAAGCACATCGCCGATCACATCGTGACGCAGCGCAAGTACCTCGACTACCACGACGCGTCGCAACATCGCGCGGCCGCGCAAGCGGCGCAGGCCGACACGCGCCCGCTCGCCGAAGCGACGAACTGACGAACCGACACGAACCCGCCGCGCCGCGTCCGCTGCCGGCGCGGCGGGTGTTTCCACCGACGATCGAAGGACCTCGATGAGCCAACCTACCCATACGCGTATCCGCATGTTCAACACGAAGGATACCTATCCGAACCAGACGCTCGACAACGACCTGTGCCAGGCCGTGCGGGCCGGCAATACCGTCTACGTGCGCGGCCAGGTCGGCACCGATTTCGACGGCAACCTGATCGGCCTCGGTGACGCGCGCGCGCAGGCCGGGCAGGCGATGAAGAACGTCAAGCAGCTGCTGGAGGAAGCCGGCAGCGACATCACGCATATCGTGAAGACGACGACCTACCTGATCGACCCGCGTTACCGCGAGCCGGTGTACCAGGAAGTCGGCAAGTGGCTGAAGGGCGTGTATCCGATCTCGACGGGGCTCGTCGTGTCCGCGCTCGGCCAGCCGCAGTGGCTGATGGAAATCGACGTGATCGCGGTGATCCCGGACAACTGGCAGCCGAACCGCGCACCGGAGGCGACATGACTTTCTCCATCGTCGGGCGCTGCCCGGAGACGGGGCAGCTCGGGATCGCGATCAGCTCGTCGAGCATCGCGGTGGGTGCGCGCTGCCCGTGGGTGCGTGCGGGCGTGGGCGCGGTCGCGACGCAGAACATCACGCTGCCGGCGCTCGGCCCGCAGATTCTCGACCTGATCGAGCACGAACAGCTCGCGAGCGCCGCGGCGCTCGACCGCGCGCTCAGCGCGAACGGCTGGAGCCAGTACCGGCAGGTCACGGTGATCGACGGGCAAGGGCAGACGGCGTGCTTCACCGGCAAGGAAGCGCTCGGCACGCATCACGCGGTGAAGGGCGAGCAATGCGTGGCGGCCGGCAACCTGCTGGCCGCGCCGGCCGTGATCGATGCGATGGTGCGTGCATTCGAACAGGCGCCCGGCCTGCTCGCCGATCGCCTGCTGGCCGCGATGCATGCGGCGATCGCAGCCGGCGGCGAGGCGGGGCCGGTGCATTCGGCCGCGCTGAAGGTGGTCGGCGACGTGACCTGGCCGATCGTCGACCTGCGCGTCGACTGGGCCGATGCCGACCCGATCGGGCAGCTCGACGCGCTGTGGCGCGCGTATCGCCCGCAGATGCAGGATTACCAGACCCGCGCGCTGAACCCGACCGCCGCGCCGAGCTACGGAGTGCCGGGCGATGAGTGACGCATCGAGCCGCGCGCTGCTCGAACGGCTGATCGCGTTCGCGACGGTCAGCCGCGATTCGAACCTCGAGATGATCGAGTTCATCCGCGACTATCTCGCGGGCTTCGGCGTATCGAGCGAACTGTTCTACGACGAGGAGCGCACGAAGGCGAGCCTGTACGCGACAATCGGGCCGCGCGATCGCGGCGGCATCGCGCTGTCGGGCCACACCGACGTGGTGCCGGCAGACGGGCTGGCGTGGACGGTCGAGCCGTTCCGGCTGACCGAGCGCGACGGCCGCCTGTACGGTCGCGGCACGGCCGACATGAAGGGCTTCATCGCTTCGGTGCTCGCGGCGGTGCCCGCGTTCGTCGCGAGGCCGCTGAGCGTGCCCGTGCATCTCGCGTTCTCGTACGACGAGGAAGTCGGCTGTCTCGGCGTTCGGCCGATGCTCTCGGAACTGGCCGCACGCGAGCACCGGCCGCGCCTGTGCCTGATCGGCGAGCCGACCGAACTGAAGCCGGTGCTCGGTCACAAGGGCAAGCTCGCGATGCGCTGCCACGTGAAGGGCGCGGCGTGCCACTCGGCGTACGCGCCGTCGGGCGTCAACGCGATCGACTATGCGGCGAAGCTGATCGGCCGGCTCGGCGAGATCGGCGCGGCGCTCGCGCGGCCCGAACGGCACGACAGCCGCTTCGATCCGCCGTTCTCGACCGTGCAGACCGGGCTGATCAAGGGCGGCCGCGCGCTGAACATCGTGCCGGCCGAATGCGAGTTCGATTTCGAGGTGCGTGCGCTGCCGGATTTCGATGCGCACGACGTGCCGAGAAAGCTGCAGGACTATGCGGAATCCGAACTGTTGCCGAGGATGCGCGCGGTGCAGCCGGATACCGATATTCAACTGCAGCCGCTTGGCGCGTACCCGGGGCTCGCGACCGCGCCCGACAGCGAAGCCGCGCGCCTGCTCGCGATGCTGAGCGGGTCCGATGCGTTCGGTACGGTCGCGTTCGGCACCGAGGGCGGGCTGTTCGGGCAGGCGGGCATTCCGACCGTGGTGTGCGGGCCCGGCAGCATGGACCAGGGGCACAAGCCCGACGAGTTCGTCACGCTCGAACAACTGCACGGATGCGACGCGATGCTGGGCCGTCTGGCCGCGCATCTTGCTTCGGCCGCCTGAACCCATAGCCGACACGCCCGCGCGCGTCCGGCGGCGCGGGCGTTTTCTGCTTCGCTATCGCGCCGATTCCGCGACGATCTGCGCGAGCCGCTCGCGACAGAAATCGACGAACGACTGCGCCTGCTTGGTGAGCTGCCCGCGTTTCAGGCGTGCGCTCACGAGCCCGGACGGGCTCACCGTTTCGCTGAGGCCGATCGTCACGACGCGCCGGCCGTCGTAGGTGTATTCCGAATACGGGCGCGTGACGAGCAGCGAGAAGCCGAACCCCTGGCCGACCATCCCGCGCACCATCTCGATCGACGGCGAGCCGAACACGATGTTCGGCGTCAGCCCGAGCTCATGAAACAGGCTGACGAAATACGTGCGGCTCGGCTGCACGTCGAGCAGGATCATCGGCTCGACGCAGAGGTCGCGCAGCGACACGTGCGGCTGGCCCGCGAACCGGTGGTCCTCCGGCAGCAGCACGTATGGCTGCTGCGGCGGCATCAGCGGCTCGGTTTCGATCGTGCCGTCGAGATCGTGGTCGTACATCAGCGCGAGATCGAACGTGCCGGACGTCAGGCCCTGCACGAGTTCCTGCTGGTCGCCGTCGCGCAGCCGGATGTTGACGCCCGGGTAGCGCTCGCGGAACCCTGCGATGAGCTGAGGAAGATAGAGCGGCGCGACCGTTTCGAAGCAGCCGATGTCGATCTGCCCGGTAATCACGTCGTTGTCGGCGAGCGCGTTCTGTTCGAATTCGTGCGCGATGCGCAGCAGCTCCTGCGCTTTCCGGTAGAAGCGCGTGCCGCTCGGCGTCAGCGATACGCCCTGCGCGTGATGGCGGATGAACAGCTTCACGCCGAAGCTTTCCTCGAGCCCCTTGATCGCGCTGGAGATCGACGGCTGCGCGATGAAAAGCTGGCGCGACGCCTCGGCGACGCTGCCGGATTCGACCGTCGTCACGAAGTATTTCAGTTGCCGCAAAGTGTAGTGAGCCACATGCACCTCTGATGCCCGGCCCCGGCGTGCCGCCGAGGGCGAATTCTGTCCGTGGTTTCGCGTAGCACCTTACCTGAAGAAGCCCGAAGCCGAAATTTCCGCTACAGAGCTTTTTCGTATGTCCCGGAAATATTTTTAGTATTTCTCCGTCGCGGCATCGGGGGCGCACCATCGTCTCCAATCCGGATCGCAACGAGGCCGCACACGTGCCGGCGGGACATGTCGTCCGTCCCCGCAAGCCGCGCATTGTCCGCTTCGGCCGACAACCGCCGCGCGCGCACGCGGCGCGTCGTCGCTCGCGTATCCGGACCCGATTGCAGGTGCGCACCCCATCGCGCGCCGGCTTGAACGGCAAGCGCGCATCGCCGCGCAGGACAGGAGACTTCACCATGACGAACGTGGACCGCAACGCGTCCCCGATGATAGAGAAACACACGATCGGCTACGTGCCGCCCGCGGAGCGCCACGGCAAGGTGCGCGACCTGTTCACGCTCTGGTTCGGCGGCAATATCGCGCCGCTGCCGATCGTGACCGGCGCGCTCGGCGTGCAGCTCTTTCACCTGAACCTGATGTGGGGCATCGTCGCGATCGTCGTCGGCCAGGCGGTCGGCGGCGTGCTGATGGCGCTGCATTCCGCGCAGGGGCCGCAAATGGGCATCCCGCAGATGATCCAGAGCCGCGCGCAGTTCGGTTCGTGGGGCGCGCTGCTCGTCACGGTGATCGCGGCCGTGATGTACGTCGGCTTCTTCGCGTCGAACATCGTGCTCGCCGGCAAGTCGGTGCACGGCATCGCGGCGTCGGTGCCGGTGCCCGTCGGCATCGTGATCGGCGCGGTGGGCTCGGGGCTGATCGGCATCGTCGGCTACCGCTTCATCCATATCCTGAACCGCATCGGCACGTGGGTGCTCGGCATCGGGATCCTGGTCGGCTTCTGGATGATCCTCACGCACGCGACGACCGACGATTTCCTGACGCGCGGCGGCTTCGACTTCGCGGGCTGGCTCGCGACGGTGTCGCTGTCGGCGTTGTGGCAGATCGCGTTCGCGCCGTACGTATCGGACTATTCGCGCTATCTGCCGGAGGATGTCGGCGTCGCGTCGACGTTCTGGGCGACCTATCTCGGCTGCACGATCGGCTCGACGCTCGCGTTCATCTTCGGCGCGGTCGCGGTGCTCGCGGTGCCGGCCGGCGCGGACACGATGGATGCGGTCAAGCAGGCGACCGGCCCGCTCGGGCCGCTGATGCTCGTGCTGTTCCTGCTGAGCGTGATCAGCCACAACGCGCTGAACCTGTACGGCGCGGTGCTCGCGGTGATCACGTCGGTGCAGACGTTCGCGTACAAGTGGATTCCGACCGCAAAAACCCGCGCGGCGGTGTCGGTGGTGATCTTCGTTGCGTGCTGCTATGCGGCGATCGGCGCATCGACGAACTTCGTCGGCAACCTCGTCGATCTCGTGCTCGCGCTGCTGGTCGTGCTCGTGCCGTGGACGGCGATCAACCTGATCGACTTCTACGTGATCCACAAGGGCAAGTACGACATCCAGTCGATCTTCATGGCGGACGGCGGGATCTACGGCCGCTTCAATCCGCAGGCGCTGCTCGCGTATGCGATCGGCATCCTCGTGCAGATTCCGTTCATGAATACGCCGATGTATGCGGGGCCGATTCCCGCGCATCTCGGCGGCGCGGACCTGTCGTGGCTCGTGGGGCTGGTGCTGACGTCGCCGCTGTACTACTGGCTCGCGACACGCGACAGCGCGTACCGGCGCCGGCAGGGCGGTGCGCATCTGCCGCCGACTGCAGCGCAGTAAGCGGGGCGCCTTTCGAAGCGGAGCAGGAAGAGGGGGCCACCGCATCGGTCGAGATGCGGTGGCCCGTGGAAGCGTTTCGACATGACGAAGGCAGGCCCGCGGCGGGTGACGCGCCGCAAGCCTGCCCGTGCATCAGACGACCGCCGAGCGCGCGACGCGCACCGGCACCGACTTGTACGACGGCGTGCCGCTTTCCTTGTCGATGTAGTCGAGCGGAACGAGCACGTTCGCTTCCGGGTAGTACGCGCCGACCGAACCCGGCGCGATGTCGTACTCGATCGCGGTGATCTTCTCGAGACGCAGCGTGCGGCCCGACGCGGTGATCGTCTCGATGTCGACGAGGTCGCCGTGTTCGAGCCCGTACTTCGCGAGATCCGCCGGGTTCATGAACAGCACGTCGCGCCGCCCGAACACGCCGCGATAGCGGTCGTCGAGCCCGTAGATCGTCGTGTTGTACTGGTCGTGGCTGCGCAGCGTGATCAGCCGCAGCACGTGCTCGCCGCCGAGCACTTCCGCGTCTTCCGCGACGCCCTTGTAGACCGAGAACATCGCCTTGCCGGTCGCCGTGGGCCACACGCGCTCGGTGGGCGGCAGCGGCAGGCGGAAGCCGCCCGGCGTGCGGATGCGCTCGTTGAACGCCTCGAAGCCGGACACCGTGCGGTCGATCAGGTCGCGGATGCGGTCGTAGTCGGCGATCAGGTCGAGCCACGCGACCTTGCTGTTCGGCAGCGTCGCATACGCGATGCCCGCGACGATCGCGGGCTCCGAGCGCAACTGGTCGGATGCGGGCTTGAGCTTGCCGGCCGACGCGTGGACCATCGACATCGAATCCTCGACGGTGATCGATTGCCGGCCGCTCGCCTGCATGTCGAGCTCGGTGCGGCCGAGCACGGGCAGGATGAAGGTTTCCTTCCCGACCAGCAGGTGCGTGCGGTTCAGCTTCGTGCCGAGGTGCACGCTCAGGTCGAGCTTCGACATCGCCGGGAACGACAGCTCGGGATCGGGCAGCGCGACCGCGAAGTTGCCGCCGAGGCACAGCAGCGCCTTCGCGCTGCCGTCGACCATCGCCTGCATCGCCTGCACGGCGTCGTGCCCGTGATGCGCGGGCGGCGTGAAGCCGCACACGTCCTCGATCTTCTTCAGGAACTCGGCCGACGGTTTCTCGGTGATGCCGACCGTGCGGTTGCCCTGCACGTTCGAATGGCCGCGCAGCGGGCAGATGCCGGCGCCGGGCTTGCCGATGTTGCCGCGCATCAGCAGCAGGTCGGCAATCAGGCGCACGGTCGCGGTGCCCTTGTTGTGCTGCGTGACGCCCATCCCGTACGTGACGATCGTCGCGTTCGATTTCGCGTACGCGAGTGCGACCTGTTCGAGCTGCGCCTGGCTGAGGCCGCTCGCGCGCTCGATGTCGTCCCACGACGTGACCTGCAGATCGGCCGAGAACGCGTCGAAGCCGTTGGTGTGCTGCGCGATGAAGTCGCGGTCGAGCACGTCGCCGCGCTCGGCTTCGAGCTGCAGCAGCGCCTTCATGATGCCCTTCAGCGCGGCCGCGTCGCCGCCCGCATCGAGCTGGTAGTACGTCGATGCGATGCGCGTCGAGCCGAACGACGCCATCTCGATCATGTCCTGCGGATCCGCGAAGCGTTCGAGCGCGCGCTCGCGCAGCGGATTGAACACGATGATCGGCACGTTGCGCCGCGAGCACTCGTGCAGCGTGCCCATCATCCGCGGGTGGTTCGTGCCGGGATTGTGGCCGATCGAGATGATCAGCTCGCAGTGGTCGAAATCCTCCAGCGACACGGTGCCCTTGCCGATGCCGATCGACTGCGGCAGGCCGACGCTGGTCGGCTCGTGGCACATGTTCGAGCAGTCGGGGAAGTTGTTGGTGCCGAGCTCGCGCGCGAACAGCTGGTACAGGTACGCGGCTTCGTTCGACGCGCGGCCCGACGTGTAGAACTCGACCTGCTCGGGCGGCAGCGCGCGCAACACTTCGCCGATGCGCGCGAACGCGTCGTCCCATTCGATCGCGCGGAACGTGTCGGTCGCGCGATCGTAGGCGAGCGGATGCGTGAGCCGGCCCATGTTCTCCAGTTCGTAGTCCGACATGCGCAGCAGCGACGACACGGTGTTCGCCGCGAAGAACTCGGGCGTCACGCGCTTGGTCGTCGCTTCCCACGTGACGGCCTTCGCGCCGTTCTCGCAGAACTGGAACGTCGACTTGTGTTCCTTGTCGGGCCATGCGCAGCCGGGGCAGTCGAAACCGTCGGGCTGGTTGGTCCGCATCAGCACGATCGGCGCCTCGATGGTTTCCATCTGCGTGCGCACGGCCTCGGCTGTCGCGCGAAGCGCGCCCCAACCGCCGGCGGGCCCATCGTACTTCCTGATGCCTGGCACTTCGCGTCGATTTGTCATTGTGAATCTCCATGAGCCGGGCCCGGTGCGGGCGGCTCGGGTTGCGCCGTGTCGCGGCGTGGTGCGGCTCCGTCCGTCGGACGGAGCCGGTCATGCTTGCCCCGGGCTGCAGGGCAGGCGGGGTTTCAGTGCGCGTCCTTCTTCGCGCCGGAAGACTTCTTGCCGGACTGCTTTGCGGTGGGTGGCGGCGCGTCGGCGGGCGCATCGCCGGCGCTCGCGTCGCCGGATGCGTTGGCGGCCGCCTTGCCGTTTGGTTTCGCCTTGCCGTCGGCGTCCTTCTTCGTGTCCTTCGCTTCAGGCGCGGCGAGCTTGTCGAACTTCACTTCGCCGCTGTCCTTGTCGTAGTCGACCTCGACGCGGTCGCCCGACTTCAACCGGTCGGCGAGGATCTCCTTCGCGAGCTTGGTCTCGATGGTCTGGCGGATCTGGCGCTTCAGCTCGCGCGCGCCGAACTCCGGCTGGTAGCCGGCTTCGGTCAGGTGCTCGACGAGCGCATCGCCCATCACGAGCGTGATGTCCTGCGCGGCGGCCGTGCGTACTACGCGGTCGAGCTGGATCTGCACGATCGCGCGGATGTTCTCCTTCGACAGCGCGTGGAAGACGATCACCTCGTCGATCCGGTTCAGGAACTCGGGGCGGAAATGGCCCTTCAGCACCTGCATCAGTTCGTCGCGGATCGCCTTGTCGGTCTTGCGCGCGGCTTCCGGCTGCGTCAGGTTGTCCATGATGATCGCGGCGCCGAGGTTGCTCGTCGCGATGATGATCGTGTTGCTGAAGTCGACCACGCGGCCCTTGCCGTCGGTCAGGCGGCCGTCGTCGAACACCTGCAGCAGCACGTTGTAGACGTCCGGGTGCGCCTTCTCGATCTCGTCGAGCAGGATCACGCTGTACGGGCGGCGCCGCACGCGCTCGGTGAGCTGGCCGCCTTCGTCGTAGCCGACGTAGCCGGGCGGCGCGCCGATCAGCCGCGCGACCGCGTGCCGTTCCATGTACTCGGACATGTCGATGCGGATGATCGCCTGCTCGTCGCCGAACACGGTCTCGGCCAGCGCTTTTGCGAGCTCGGTCTTGCCGACGCCCGTCGGCCCGAGGAACAGGAACGTCGCGATCGGCCGGTGGGTCTGGCCGAGCCCCGCGCGCGACAGCCGCACGGCGTCGCTGACGGCCACCACCGCGTCGCTCTGGCCGACCACGCGCTCGCGCAGCTGCTCCTCCATCTTCAGCAGCTTCTGGCGCTCTTCCTGCGTGAGTTCGGACACGGGGATGCCGGTCAGCCGCGACACGACTTCGGCGACCGACTCGACCGTCACCTCGAGCGTTTCGGAGCCCGTCTTGCGCTGCCACGCCTCCATTTTTTCATCGAGCGTCTTCTGCTTCGCGTTGATCTGCTCCTCGAACTGCTTCGCTTCGTCGAAGCGCTTGCGCGACGTCGCGTAGTCCTGTTCGCGCTTCAGTTGCGCGATCTGCGCTTCGCCTTCCTGGATGTCGACGGGGCGCGACGTCGCGCCGATCCGCACGCGCGCGGCGGCCTGGTCGATCAGGTCGATCGCCTTGTCGGGCAGGAAGCGCGACGTGATATAGCGGTCGGCGAACTCGGCGGCCGCGACGAACGCGTCGTCGGCGAACGTCACCTGGTGGTGCGCCTCGAGGCTGTCGCGCAACCCGCGCAGGATCACGATCGTCTGCTCGACGCTCGGCTCCGGTACGAACACCGGCTGGAAGCGCCGTTCGAGCGCCGCGTCCTTCTCGATGTACTTCTGGTATTCGTTGAGCGTCGTCGCGCCGATCAGGCTCAGCTCGCCGCGCGCGAGCGCGGGCTTCAGCACGTTCGCGATGTCGAGGCCGCCTTCGCCGCCGCCCTGGCCCGCGCCGACGATCGTATGCAGTTCGTCGATGAACAGGATCAGTTCGTCCTGCTTTGCAGTCACTTCGTCGATCAGCTGCTTCGCGCGCTCCTCGAACTCGCCGCGATACTTGGCGCCGGCGACCATCGAATTGATGTTGACCTCGACGAGCCGCTTGTTGCGCAGCACCTCGGGCACGTCGCCGTTGACGATCCGCTGCGCGAGCCCTTCGACGATCGCGGTCTTGCCGACGCCCGGCTCGCCGATCAGCACCGGGTTGTTCTTCTTGCGGCGCGCGAGCACTTCGATCGTGCTTTCGATTTCCTGCGCGCGGCCGAGCACGGGGTCGAGCTTGCCCTGGCGCGCGATCGCGGTGAGGTCGCGGCCGAACTTGTCGAGGTTCGGCGTGCCGGTCGGTGCGTCGACGCGGCCGTCCTCGGCGCCCTTGCCGACCACCTTCACGACTTTCTGGCGCAGCGCCTCGGGCGTCACGCCGTATTTCTTCAGCAGCGTGCCGGCGATGCTGTCCGGCACCGATGCGAGCCCGATCAGCAGGTGCTCGGGGCCGATATACGAGTGGCCAAGATCGCGCGACGCCTGGAACGCGTATTGCACGGCCTTCTTCACGCGCGGCGAGATCGACAGCTTGTCGAGCGGCGCATCGGGGGCGGCCGTGCCGGTGTGCGCATGCTCGTCGATATACGACTTGATGTCCTGCGGCGACAGCTTCAGTTCCTTCAGCAGCGCGGCGCAGACGTCGGTGTCCGCGAGCGCGTAGAGCAGGTGTTCGGAGTCGAGCTCGCTGCGGCGCAGTTCGTGCGCCTTCTCGGCCGCGCGCTGCAGCAGTTCGAGCGTCTGTTCGCTGAACGCGTCGGTCGGGTCGACCGATTCGCGCGGCACCTCGGCGGCGAGCGGCGATTCGTCGCCGAGCTCACCGAACAGCGACGACGAGCCGCCGCCCAGCAGCGAATCGAACGGGTTCAGCATGCTCTGATGCCGCATCAGCTGACGGAAGTGATAGTCGCAGATCGAGATCGTCTTGCGCTCGCCGTCCTGCATCACGGTTGCGCGCGCAACGGCCGGCCGGGCGTGGCAGATATCGCAAAGTGCGGGCATGGTGGTCTGGCTCCTGTCTGTGAAGGTGGGTCGAACGGTGAAGTCACGATGCGGTGCAGCGCTGGCGCGTGCCGACCGCGAACACGCGACGCGCGGCGCGGCGGCGCGCGGGCCGCGCCCACGCTGTCGCGCCC